>JARGFU010000037.1 GCA_029210625.1 Deltaproteobacteria bacterium
GCTCCAGGGTCGGGGAGGGTGTCTTCGCCCCACCAAGTGTGTGGCACCTCTTTCCAGCACCTCTTTCCACCAAGTGTGTGGCACCTCTTTCGCGCACCTCTTTCGCACCTCTTTCGCAGCACCTCTTTCGCAGCACCTCTTTCGCAGCACCTCTTTCGCAGCACCTCTTTCGGCAGCACCTCTTTCGGCACCTCTTTCGGCCGCTCGCGCTGTATCCGTGTCGCCTCGGAGGCCTTATACCTCTGCCTGGGGGGGGACAAAGAATGGCCACGATGGATCCCACCGCGGAAGCGGATCATGCTCCTTGGAAACTCCAGGCCGAGCAGCACCGGGCCCGCGAGTTCTCCGCGCGCCAGCGGGAGCTCGCAGCGGAGGGCCGTGCCGAGGGAGCGCGCGCGCGCGCCGAGGGCGGACGGATTCGCGCCGAGGCCGCCCGCATTCGGGACGAAGCCGCGCGCACCCGAGACGATGCCGCACGGGTCCGCGACGACGCGGCGCGAGTCCGCGACCAGGCGGCGCGGGCGCGCGATCTCGCCAACCAGGCCCGTGAGCAAGCCCTGGGCCAGCGCCTGCTCTCCGCGGCGTCACTCGACCACATCGGCTGGCAGAAACTGCTCGAGCTCGACCGCGCCATCTCGGAGCAGGCCTACGAGGCAGCCTCGCGGGACCGGGAGGCCGCGGGCCTCGACCGGGAGGCCGCCAACAAGGATCGTGACGCCGCGGAGCGCGATCGCACGGCGGCAGACAGCGATCGCGCCGCCGCCGACAAGGACCGCGTGGCCGCCGAAAAGGAGCGTCAGGCCGCCGACGCTGACCGCGCCGCCGCCGACAGCGACCGCGAGGCGAGCGAGCGGGAGCTCTTGAGGGCCGCCGAGCACATCTCGAAGTCGGAGCGCCTGCTCGCGGTGGGCCGGTTCGCCGCCGGCGTCGCTCACGAGATCAACAACCCGCTCGCGGCGATGCTGGCGACGTTGAGCAGCCTCCAGCGCTCGGTGGCGAAGGACGAGGTGTCCACCGATGAGCTCGCCCCGCTGCTCGACGACGTGCAGCTCTCCGCCGATCGCATCGCCCACGTCCTGGCCGACATGAAGACCTGGTTGTACGGGGGCGACGAGCTCCCGGCGCGCCAGCGGGTCGATCTCGACCACCTGATCAAGGAATCGCTGCGGCTCACCACGGCGGAGGTGGGAGCCGCGGCGAAGGTGATCGTCGACCAGCAACCGACGCCGCCGATCTGGGGCGTCGCCCCACGGCTGGGCCAGGTGCTGACGAACCTCCTGCTCAATGCTGCGCACGCCATCTCCGGCCCGCCCGAGGCCAACGAGATCAGGATCACCACCCGTGCGGTGGATCAGGCGGTGCTCATCGAGGTGCGGGACACCGGACCAGGCATCCCCCCCGAGGTGCTGCCAAGGATCTTCGACCCGTTCTACACCACCCGGGAGGGCACCGGTGGCACCGGGCTCGGCCTCGCCATGTGCCAGCGCATCGTGGCCCAGCATGGTGGCGAGTTGAGGGTGGAGACCCACCTGGGGGAGGGGTCGACCTTCTGCGTCGAGCTCCCCACGGGGAGCGAGACCGTGGTCAGCAGCAAGGATGGCCCCGAGGCGAGCGCACCGGCACGCAAGGCGCGTGTGCTGATCATCGACGACGACGTGGACTTCGCCCGGGCGATGACGCGGCTGCTGGCAGAGTCGTGCGAGGTGTCGGTCGCGGTCAACGGGGTCGAGGGGCTGGAGCGCTTGCTGGCACCGGAGGCGCACTACGACGTGGTGCTGTGCGACCTGATGATGCCGGTGATGAACGGCATGCAGATGTACCGGCGGCTCAACGAGGTCGCGCCCGATCTGGCGGCCAAGCTGGTGTTCGTCACTGGCGGCGCGACGACGGAGGAGTCAGGGGACTTCATGGCGTCGATACCGAACGTACAGCTGCAGAAGCCCTTCAGCATGGGGCGCCTCCTCGCGCTGATCGAGGAGCACACCGCGCCGGACTCGCCGCCTGTCGGCGACTAGGGAGTCGAGCCGCTGGCCAGGAGGGCGGCGGTTCTTCCTACGCCTCGCGCTTCAGGCGCCGTGGCAGGATCTCGGTGAGGCCGAGGTAGACCGAGAGCCCGACGATGGCGATCCAGGTCTCGATGGCGTAGAGGCGGCGGGTGGCCATCAGCTCGAAGGGCACCTGCCTGGCGGCCGTCGCCAGGGGGCCCTCGACGCTATCGAAGGTGACGACGCCGAAGACCATGTAGGCGCCGTAAGCCACCTGGATCACGAGGTTCACGATGATGATCCAGTGGAGGATCCGCCAGGGCAGGGCGAGCTTGCTCATGGTCAGGGTCCGAAGCAGCCGGGGGCGTGGGTGGTGAGGAAGGCGCGCATCCGCCGGCCGTACTCGGCGAGGCCGTCCTCGGGGACGCCGCCGTTGTCGATGCCGTGGTCGGCGCCCTCGACGGTCCACAGCTCCTTGGGGCCGGGCGCGGCGTCGTGGAAGGCCCGCACGTCCTCGGGTGGGAAGAGGCGATCGTCGCCGCCGTGCATCACGAGGAGGGGGCCGTCGTAGCCCTCGATCTTCTTCGAGTTCTCGAAGTGACCGGAGGAGAGGAAGCCCGGGGGCAGGGCCAGCCCGCTGGAAGAGCGGGCGATCTGCCGCACCGAGGTGAAGGGTGCCTCGACCATCATGGCGCAGCCCGGATCCGCCAGGCCGGCCTCCACCGTGGGGATGGTGCCCAGGGAGTAGCCGTAGAGGACGATCCGGTCCGGGTCCGGGACGAGGCCGTCGACGTAGGCCCGCACCGTCCGGGCGTCGGCGAGGAACTGCAGCGGCGTGGGGTGGGTCGCCGGCTCGCTCTTGCCGTAGCCCCGGTAGTCCCAGGCGAAGACCGTGTAGCCCAGCTCGTGGAGCATCTGGATCCGGGGCAGGTAGTGTTCGAGGCCGGCGTAGTTGCCGTGGTGGTAGAGGAGGGTGGTGCCCGCCAGCTCCGGATCGTCGCCGTGGGAGGCGATGAGGTAGGCGTCGAGCTCTCCCTCGCCGTCGGCGGTGGGGATCCGGTGCGCGGTGACCCGGGAGGGATCGATGGGGCGGATGGACTCGCCGGCCTCGAGGGTGCCCTCCATCCAGTCGTAGCTCCGGCTCCAGTCGTAGGGGGTCTCGCAGGGCAGGCAGACGCTGTTCCAGTCCGCGGGATCCTCGCAGGTCTCGGGGCCGACGGCGCTGCAGTGCACGCCCCCGTAGACGAAGGCGTCGAGATCCACGCAGCTGCCGAGGAGGGCGAGGGGCAGGGAGAGCAGGAGGAGCCGCCTCATGACGCACCTCCCAGCTGCATCGAGATCGAGATCGCGGCGCCCAGGGCGCCGGTCCCGCCGGGGAACCAGACCACCGTCCGGGCGTCGGGGCGGCGGTTGATGGAGAAGTAGCGCACGTCGAGCTCCAGCGCCCAGCGCTCGCCCAGGGCGAGGCGGCCGCCGATCGTCGGGGTGAGCATCAGGCTGGGGTAGGCGGGATCGAGGTAGTCGGAGAGCCCGACGACCAGCAGGTGCTTGCTGCCGAAGGACCAGCTCGCCAGGAGGGCCAGCTCGAAGGTGCCCCAGAGGCCGTTGATGCCTTCGGCGTCGCCCTCACCCCCGGGCAGGGCCACACCCCAGAAGAGGCGCAGCCTCGGGGTAAGGGCCGGAAGGGCGCCCTTCTCCTCGAGCAAGCCCCAGCCCGCGCCCACGTGCCCCTGCACGATGCCGAAGGCCAGCGGGGTCAGGCCGAGGCCGTAGTCGAGGTCGAAGGGGCGGCCGGCCAGGGCGGGGAGGCCGCTGCGGCCCTGGAGGTTGGCGCTGGGGATGGGCAGCACCGCGCCGCCGAGCTTCAGGAGGGGGCCGCCCAGGGTGAGGCCGGCCTCGTGCTCACCCCTGGCGAGGGGGCGCGCTCCCGAGAGGGTGCTGCAGCCGCCCACCAGCGCGAGGCCCAGGGCAGCCAGGGGAAGGAGTCGGAGCATCTGCATGGCGGGACGATAGCACCGGCCGCGTCAACGCCGCACCGCCACGTCGACGATCTCGGCCTGCAGCACCGCCTCCAGCGCCTCGGGCGCGACCTCGACGAGGAAGCCCCGCTGGCCGCCGTTGACCAGGATGGTCTCGTGCTCGAAGAGGTCGATCTGCAGGTAGGTGGGGGAGGGGGTCCGCTGCCCGAAGGGGCTGATGCCGCCCACCTTGTAGCCGGTGAGGCTCTCGGCCCGGGGGATGGCGCAGGGCTCGATCCGCTTGCGCCCCAGGTGGCGGGCCAGCTGCTTGGTGCCCACCTCGAAGGGGCCGTTCATCACCACGACCAGGGGCGCGCCGGTCTCGTCCTCGAAGAGGAGGGTCTTGGCCACCCGCAGGTGATCCACCCCCAGGGCCTCGGCCGAGCCGCGGGTGCCGCCCCCCTGGTAGCGATAGAGGTGAGGCACGAAGTCGATCTCGTGCTCTCGCAGGAAGCGCACGCCCAGGGTGATCGGATGGTCGGGTCGGCCCATGGTGCGGAGAGTCTAGTAGGCTCCCGCCATGGCCTGCATCTTCTGCCGCATCGAGCGAGGTGAGCTGCCCTCCAGCCGGGTCTTCGAGGACGAGCGCTTCCTGGCCTTCATGGACATCCACCCCTGGAGACCGGGCCACGTCCTGGTCGTGCCCCGGCGGCACGCGGCGCGGGTCGCCGAGCTGCCCGAGGGGGAGGCCGAGGCCCTCTTCGCCCTCGGCCTGCGCCTGGCCGCGGCCATCCGCGCCAGCGAGCTACCCTGCGCGGACCTGCACTTCGTGCTCAACGACGGCAAGGGCGCCAACCAGAGCGTGCCGCACGTGCACCTCCACCTGATCCCCCGGCAGCGGCGCGACTTCCTCAAGCTGGCCGGGGCGGTGATCTCCCGGCCGCTGGTGCCCCTGGGGCGTCCGGCGGCGCGAGAGGTGCTCGACGCACAGGCCGAGCAGATCCGGGCGGCGCTCCAGGCTCGCTAGAGCCGGGCGCCACCCGGAGCGAGAGCTCTAGAGCTCGCAGCTCATGTCGTTGCCGCAGCACTGCGGCGACTTCACCTTGCCGTGGCCGTTGGGGCACTCGGAGATGTGGACCGTGCTGCCGTCGGGCTTGTCGATCGAGCTGTGGTTCAGCTCGGCGCCGCACTCGCCGCAGGTCATGGTGCCGATGCTCATGCCGCACTTCTCACACTTGTACTTCGCCATGGTGTCTCTCCTTGGATTGAACACGCCTGAAAGGAAAAAGGGGGGAACGAACCGCCCCGGGAGTCTGGATCCGGCCGCGTCCGGAAGCAAACGGGACCCCACCACCCTAGATCTCGACCTCCTCGGGGTCCGCCGGATCTTCGAGGACTCGCCACTCCTCGGCCTCGGCGTCGAAGTCGGCGATCTGCTCGAGGGGGGTCTTCAGGTAGCGGCCGCTGCCGGTGGCGGCCACCGTTCCGTCCGGGAGCAGGAGCTCACCGCTGCCCTCGAAGAAGCGCCGGTTCTGTTTCGTGATCCGGGCCAGGACCCGGAGCTCGCGATCCAGGGGCACGGGCTTCTTGAAGCGCACCTGGAGATCGACGGTGACGCCCCAGATCTCCTCCTCGGAGCCGACCAGGATGGCTCGCCCGATGGTCTCGTCGAGGATGGTGGAGACGATCCCTCCATGGAGCCTTCCCGGGTAGCTCTGGTGCTCGTCCCGGGCCTGGAAGGTGGCCAGCAGCTCACCCCCCTCCAGCTCGTGGAAGGAGGTCTTGAGCCCGAAGTCGTTCTTCATCCCACAGACCAGGCACATGCGGCTGTTGGGCTGTCGGGCCACGATCTTTCGTCCCATCGATGCGCTCTCTTTCTTTGCGGCCACCCGGCGATCGGCGACCTATCTTTCCTACCGGGACGAGTTGTTTCTGTCGTGGGGAACAGATCGAGGGTCCGACGATGAACGAGCGACGTTTCGGTGAGGCGGAGATCGAGCTGATCTTGCAGCGAGCTGTGCAGCTCGAGGTGATCTCCGAGATCCTGGGGGGGCGAGAGCACGAGGGGCTGACCCTTCGCGAGGTCCAGGAGATCGCCCGCGAGGCCGGGATCGATCCCAACCTGGTGGCGCGCGCCGCCTGGGAGCTCGAGGCCCACCGGCTCGAGGCGGACCAGTCGATGGGAGAGAGCAAACGGCGCTCGATCCTGCCCTCCTCCCTGGCTCAGGCCTGAGGTCCGGCGCCGCCTTGCCAGGGGGTCCACCCCTGGAGGAACCTCCGGGGGCACCATGCACTCCGTCTGGCTCGAGAAGTCCGTCCCGCGGATCCTCCTGGCCCTGGCCCTGAAGCGGCTCTGGCCCGGGATCACCCTCTCTCCCCTCTCTCCGATCCGGGAGGGGGAGGAGCGCGTGGACGGCCTGCCGGGCCCCGGCTGGGTGCGGGTGGAGAACCGCCTCTCGGGCATCTGCGGCACGGACCTGCACTACCTGCAGGTCGATGTCGATCCGATGATCCACGGGGCGGCGCTGCCCGGCTACGAGCGGATCTATCTGGGCCACGAGGTCTACTCGGTCGTGACCGAGGTCGGCCCGGAGGTCGAGGGCCTGACCGTGGGCGACCGGGTGGCGCTGCAGAAGGAGGCCACCTGTGTCTCCCAGGGCCTCGCGCCCCCCTGCCCCCACTGCGCCCGGGGGAACTACTCCCTCTGCGAGAACCAGTCCGCGAACGTCGGCCCTCACAAGATCGGCGGCGGCTTCTCCGGTGAGATGGTGGTCCACGCCTCTCAGCTCTGGAGGGTGCCCGACACCCTCGGCGACGAGGCGGCGGTCCTCCTCGAGCCTCTGGCGGTGGGGGTGCGGGCCGCGCTGCGGCGCCCGCCGCGGCCGGGCCAGAAGGTGCTGGTGATCGGCTGCGGGATCATCGGACTCGGCCTGATCGACGCTCTACGGATCGTGCAACCCGAGGCCGAGGTCTGGGCCCTGGCCCGGCACCCGCACCAGCGGGCGGCCGCCGAGGCCCGGGGCGCGAGGATCCTCGAGGGGGAGCTCCTGGAGGCCACCGCCGAGGTCACCGGCGCGAAGCTCTACCAGGGTGAGTTCGGCAACCGGACCCTGCTCGGCGGCTTCGATCTCATCCACGACTGCGTGGGCAGCGCCCGGACCACCCAGGAGGGCCTGCGGGCCTGCCGCGCCGGCGGCGCCCTGGTGATGGTGGGCCTCTCCCTCTCCCGGATGAAGGTCGACCTGACGCCGGTCTGGCATCAGGAGGTGGACCTCGTCGGCAGCCTCATCCATGGCGTCGAGGAGTGGGAGGGGGAGCGCCTCTCCACCTACGACCTGACCGGCCGCTGGCTGGCCGAGGGGCGCCTCTCCACCGAGGGCCTGATCACCCACCGCTACCCGCGGGCGCGCTGGCGGGAGGCCGTCCGCAAGGCCCTCGCGAAGCGCGAGGGCGTCATCAAGGTCGTCCTCGAGTAGCTACTTCTTGCGCCGGTGCAGATGGATCGGCGCCGGATCGCGGTCGCGGAGCTTGTCCAGCCAGTTCTGGTAGAGGTCCACCGCGAACATCAGCAGCAGGATGAAGATGACGATCCACTGCGGGATGTAGGGGAAGCTCGACTCACCCACGATCAGGTGGGCCACGTGCCCGCCCTCGAGGACGAGGACGAAGCCGATGAGGAGCAGCACGAAGAGGCCGAGGATCTCGAAGTCGGGGTTGCGGCTGATGAAGTCCGAGATCTTGCCGGCGAAGGCGAGCATCAGCCCGACCGAGATGATCACCGAGCCCACCATCACCGAGTAGAGGTTGGTCATCCCCACCACGGTGAGGATCGAGTCCACCGAGAAGAGCACGTTGAGGCCGACGATGGTGGCGACCACCTGCACGAAGCGGTCGGCCTGCTTCACCTCTTGCTCGCGGCGGGTGGCCTTCATCCGCAGCTCGTGGACCCCCTTCCAGATGAGGAAGAGGCCGCCCGTGAAGAGGACGAGGGCCTTGCCGCTGACGGCGCCGGAGAGGTGCAGGCCCGCCACGGTGGTGTCGAACTCCCAGAAGGGCGTGGCGGCGTACTCGAGGATCAGGCTGACCCCCCCGAGGAGGCCGAGCCGGAAGACCGCGGCCAGGATGAGGCCGAGGTGGATCGCGCGCTTCCTCCGCTCGGCGGGCAGCTTGTTCGCGATGATCGTGATGATGATCAGGTTGTCGGCGCCCAGGGCCACCTGGATGAGGGTCACCGAGAAGAGGGCAGCCCAGAAGCTCAGGTCGGTCAGGAGATCCATGCGCGGATCCTCTCCTAGAAGCGGCCCCGGAGGAAGACGCGCACCTGCCGCCGCAGCCGCTCCCCGCCGTAGCTGCCCCCGGTCGCGCGGTCGCTGCCGGCGGCCTCTCGCCTCCCCTCCGGGTCCAGGAGGTTGTCGGCGGCCACGCCCAGCTCGACGGAGCGCTCCGCGAAGGTGAGGCGGTAGGAGGCGGTGGCGTTCAGGGTCGTCCAGGCCCCCATGTCGACCCGGGTCGACTCCGCGAAGATCGAGTCGGGGTCGCCGACCTCGTCGGCGTAGGCCGAGGCCCAGAAGGCGTCCACCCCGAGGTGGAGCCCCTCCAGGGGGCGCAGCCGCAGCGAGCCGATCAGGCGATGGGTGGGCTCGAGCTGGAAGGGAGGAGCGTCGGGGGGCTGGGAGAGGACCTGATCCCGGGCGTAGGCCACCATCAGCTCGAGGCGCTCGTCAGGCTTCCAGGAGATCATCAGCTCGCCGCCGACCGAGGTCGTCTCTCCGTCACCGTTCCGGAACTCCACCACCGCGTCGTCGCTGATCCGCGGGACCCCGGCGAAGGTCTCGACCAGGTTCTCCACCTGCATCCAGATCGGGTTGCGGTGGACGGCGTAGAAGAGGTCGAGGGTGACGTCGAGCTCACCCTCGAGGAAGGCGCCGCGCCAGCCCAGCTCGGCCGAGTCGGAGAGCTCGAAGATCAGGTCCTCGTTGCCCAGCGAGGTCCCGAAGATGTGCTGGAGGCGCCGGACGATGTCGGGAGGCGCGTTCTCGCCGCCCTCCAGCCGGACATGGGAGAAGGACTCGGTGGTGGTGGGCTTGCGGTAGGCCCGCCCCGCCGAGGCCCGCAGGGCGTGCTCGTCGGTGGCCGCCCAGACCAGCGCGACGCGCGGGGAGAGGCCCAGATCGGGGTAGAGAGAGTTCCAGTCCAGGCGCATCCCCGCGGTCAGGGTCAGGCGCTCGAGGAGCTTCCACTCGGCCTGGGCGAAGGGGCCCGCGGCCACCTCCCACTTGGAGAGGTCCGAGCACTGATCGATGTCGAAGGCGGAGAAGGGGACCTCGGGGCAGGTGACGGCCTCCTTGGAGCTGTGGTGGTAGAGGCGGCCACTGAAGCCCGCGATCAGGCGGAGATCCTCGTGCAGCGTCAGATCCTGATGAAGCTCGAACTCCGTGCCCGGCGTGACGATGGTCATCGGGGGCATCTCGGCCAGCAGGATCGGCTCTCCATTGCCGGTGTCCAGGTAGAGGGGGAACTGGAAGTGGGCCCGGGTCCGGGGCAGATCCAGGACCAGCTGGGCGTGGAAGCCGCCCCAGTCCAGGGAGCCGCGCAGGTAGCCCCAGTGGGCCAGGAAGTCGACGTCGCTGACCACCGTGTAGAGGTTGGTGTCGATCAGCGAGTAGCCGAGCTCCACCCCGAGCCGGCGGTCCTCTGCGGGGGTGTAGGCGTAGCTCAGGCGCAGCCGGTTGGAGGAGAGGAGGAGGTTCTGGGGATCATCGAGGGGGGAGAGGCGGGAGAGGCCGCCGCTGACCCACCAGCCGTGCTTGCCCAGGGTGCCGTGGGCGCGGAGGTCGAGCTCGACGTTGGTGCCCCAGGCGCCCCAGGCGTCGACCTCCGCCTGAACCGCGTCCTCCCCCGGGCGGCGGGTGATGATGTTCACCACCCCCTGCAGGGCGTTCGCGCCGTAGATCGAGGAGCCGGGGCCCCGGATGACCTCGATCCGCTCGATGCTGCCGACGTCGACCGGGAGGCCGGTCCAGTTCACGGTGCCGAAGGCGCTCATCGCGGCGTTGCGCCCGTCGATGAGGACGAGGATCAGGTCCCCGGCGATGGTGCTGTTGGTGCGGATCCCCATGATGGGCTGGGCGGTCGAGACCTTGAAGATGTCGACGCCCGGCACCCTCCGAAGGAGGTCGGCGACGTTGGTGGCGCCGCTGCGCTCGATGTCCTTGCGGGTGAGGACGGTCACCGTCGAGGGGCTCTCGCTGATCCGCTGGGCGTGGCGGGTGGCCGAGACGACGATGTCCTCCTCGGCCAGGAGGGCGAACTCGTCCCCCATGTCGAGCTCGCCCAGGTCCAGCTCGCCGAGATCCCCGAGCTCGTCCGGCGTGGTCTCCTCTTCCTGCGCGAGGGCCGGGAGGGCGGCGAGGGCGAGGGCGAGGCCGAGCACGGAGGGGAGCAGGCGAAGCCCTCCCCTCGGTGCGAAGACCCCCCGTCTCCTCAAACCCCAGCCGATCATCGGGATCGAACATAGCCTTTCTTTGGTCGGTCCGGAACTTTCCGTGTCGTCTCCCGGCGCCGGAAAGGGGCGATGCATCTCGGCCCGGATCGTGAAAAGGTCGGTGCTCGTGGGAGCGAGGATCATCCGGCGGACCTTTCTGCTCCGCCTCGGCCGGGCCACGGGGGCGGGCCTGCTGCTGCCGGGCGCGGTAGCCTGCTCGAAGAAGGAGGCGCCCGCCCCGCCACCGGCCCGGCCCGCTCCGCCCGCCGCGGCTCCGCCGGCGCCGGCGCCGGCGGTCGTCGAGGCGCCCCCCCTGCCCGGGTGGGCGACCGGGCTGGCCATCCTCTCGGGGCAGGCCCACTGCGCCGAGGCGGTGCTCGAGCTGCTCCTGCCCTCGGACGTCCCGCCCGGGAGCCCCGGCGCGCGGGAGACCCGGGTGCTGCTCCACCTCGATCGGGTGCTCGCCACGCCGGCCTACGCCTCCTACGCCCGGCTGCTGCGGGACGGCTTCGATCGCCTGGACACGGAGGCGAAGCGAGATCACGGACGCAGCTTCGCCGAGCTCCCCCTCGCCGCCCGCGAGGCCCTCCTCGGTGACTGGCAGGTGCGCCCGCCGATGCCCCGGGCCTATCCCACCGGGCGCTTCTTCCAGCTGGTCTTCACCTTCGCCCTGGAGGGCTACCTCGGGGACCCGAAGTACGGAGGCAACCACCAGAAGCTGGCCTGGAAGTGGATCGACTTCTCGCCGGGCTGCCCGACGCCGAGCGGCGCCTGCGGGCCCGGCCACTCCGGCCATGGCGCTCACGGGGGTCACGGGGAGTGAAGACCTTCGCGGGGCAGACCGTGGACGTGGTGGTGGTCGGCAGCGGCGCCGGAGGTGGCACCTTCGCCTACGGTGCGGCGCGGGCCGGCAAGAGCGTGGTGCTCCTGGAGAAGGGGCCCTGGTACCGGGACGAGGACTACGTCCACGACGAGATCGCCAGCGTGCGGCGGGACATGTGGGTGCCCTATCCGACGGAGGATCCGCACGTCCTGGTGAAGGAGGGCGGCAAGCCCCAGAAGAGCCCCGAGGGGTGGATCGCCCGCTGCGTCGGCGGCGGCACCGTGCACATGAGCGGCTTCTTCTACCGCCACCATCCGGAGGACTTCCGCCTCGCCCGCCGCTACCCGGACCTGCCGGGGGCCGAGCTCGCCGACTGGCCCATCACCTACGAGGCCCTGGCCCCCTTCTACGACGAGGTGGAGAAGATCATCGGCGTCTCGGGCAAAGCCGGGCAGCACCCCTTCGAGCCACCTCGCGCGGGCGACTACCCCCTCGAGCCCCTCGCCGACAGCAACCTGGCCGAGGTCCTCGATCGGGGCATCGCCCGGCTGGGCCTCCACGGCTTCGCCACGCCCCGCGCCGTGCTCTCCCGCCCCTACCGGGGTCGCAGCCCCTGCGTCTACTGCGCCTTCTGCGGCTCCTTCGGCTGCGAGGTCGGGGCGAAGTCGAGCGCCGCCTCGACGATGGTCCCCCTGGCCCTCGCCACCGGCCGCTGCGAGCTGCGCGCCGGGAGCATGGTCTTCGAGATCGTCACCGACGCCTCGGGCAGGGCGACCGGCGTGCGCTACTTCGACGAGGAGGGGACGATCGTCGAGCAGAAGGCGCGGGTGGTCGTCGTCGGCGCCACCGCGGTGGAGAGCGCCCGCCTGCTGCTGGCCAGCAGGAGCAAGGCGCACCCCGAGGGGATCGGCAACGCCGAGGGCCAGGTCGGGAGGCACCTCCACTTCTCGGCCCTCGGCAAGGCCTGGGCCGAGCTCGAGCGAGCGGCGCTGCCGGCGCAGCTGCGCGAGGACGACGGGATGCCCTTCCTCGGACGCTCGGTGCAGGACACCTACTTCCTGAAGCAGCACGCCGGCGGCTACGACAAGGGCGGCACCCTCAACTTCATCGGACCCCACCGCAACCCCATCTACACCGCCGAGCGCCTCTCCTGGCGCGGGCGGCCCGGCCTCTGGGGCGCGAAGCTCAAGGCCGCCCTCCACCGCTACTACCACGAGGTGCGGGAGCTGGAGCTGGAGGTCTTCGCCGAGTTCCTGCCCAACCCGAAGACCTTCGTCAGCCTGGATCCGGAGGTGAAGGACCGCTGGGGTCTGCCCGCGGCGCGGATCGACGTGAGCGTGCACCCCCTCTCCCGGGCCCGGGTCACGGAGGTCACGAAGATCGGGATCGAGGTCTTCCGGGCCGCGGGGGCCGCCGCCGCCGAGATCGAGACCGCGGGGGGCTTCACCGGCTTCCTGCAGGGAGGCACCTGCCGGATGGGGAGCGATCCGAAGGAGAGCGTGGTGGACGCGCGCTGCCGGGTGCATGGCGTGCCCAACCTGCTGGTGGTCGACGGCGGCGCCCTGCCCACCTCCGGCGGGGTCCCCAACACCTTCACGATCATGGCCAACGCCCTGCGGGCCTCGACCCTGCTCGGCAAGGGCTGATCAGCCCTTCACGCAGAGCACCTGCTTGAGGGTGTGCACCACCTCCACCAGATCCTGCTGGGCGGCCATCACCGCGTCGATGTCCTTGTAGGCCCCGGGGGTCTCGTCGAGCACGCCCTCGTCCTTGCGGCACTCCACCCCCAGCGTGGCCTCGCGGTGCATGGCCAGGGTGAAGGTGCGGCGGGCCTGCCCCCGGCTCATGGCCCGGCCGGCGCCGTGGCTGCAGGAGCAGAAGCTCTCGGGGTTGCCCTTCCCCCGGACGATGTAGGAGCGCGCCCCCATCGAGCCGGGGATGATGCCCAGGTCCCCCTCCCGGGCGCGCACCGCGCCCTTGCGGGTGAGGTAGACCTCCTTGCCGTAGTGGACCTCCCGGGCGACGTAGTTGTGGTGGCAGCTGACGACCTGCACCTCGGCCTGGAAGCCCGGGACGCCCTTGGTCTTCTTGAGGGCCTGCAGCACCCGCCGCATCATCAGCTCGCGGTTCACCAGGGCGTAGTCCTGCGCCCACTCGACGGCCTCGAGGTAGTCCTCGAAGAGCCGCGAGCCCTCGCTCAGGTAGGCGAGGTCCCGATCCGGCAGCCCGATCCCCTTCTTCTCCATCTCCTTGCGCGCCAGCGCGATGAAGTGGGTGCCGATGCGGTTGCCGATCCCGCGGGAGCCCGAGTGGAGCATCACCCAGACCCGCTGCGCCTCGTCCAGGCAGACCTCGATGAAGTGGTTGCCGGTGCCGAGGGTGCCCAGGTGGACCACCGTGTTCGAGCGGCGGAGCTGTGGGTGCTTCTCCAGGATCCGCTCCAGCCGCTTCTCGAGGGGCGCCCAGGCCGCGCCCACCGAGGCGGGGATCTTCTGCCAGGCGCCGACGTCGCCCCGGCCGCCCCCCTTGCTGCGGCCGTGAGGCACCGCCCCCTCGATCTGGGAGCGCAGGCCCTCCAGGTGGTTGGGGAGGTCGCTGGCCATCAGCGAGGTCTGCACCGCCATCATCCCGCAGCCGATGTCCACGCCGACTGCCGCGGGGATGATGGCGGCCACCGTGGGGATGACGGAACCCACCGTCGCCCCCATCCCCCAGTGGACGTCGGGCATGGCCGCGATCCAGCGGTGGATGAAGGGGAGCGAGGCGGCGTTCATCAGCTGACGCCGCGCCTCGTCTTCCAGGGGGACGCCGCGGATCCAGGCCTTCACCGGCCACCGGGCGCCCTCCAGGGTCTGGTAGGGCTCTCGACTCAAGGCTCCTCTCCTAGAACATCCGGCGAGGCCTTCGCATCGGTCAACCGGCTCCCGTAGGATGGGGGCCGATGCGCACCTCGATCGCCCTCCTGCTCGCAGGTCTCCCGCTCTTCCTGCTGGCCGCCTGCGGACCCCGACCCGGCCCCGAGCCTCCCGGACCGACCTGGACACCCGAAGAGGTCTACCGGGCCGAGGGCGACGCGGGCGCGGCGGCGGGCCGGGGTCTCCAGGACGCGCGCGGCATCATCCACGGCCACTCCCCCTATTCGCACGACGCCTGCGACGGGGAGCCGCGGGATCCGGTCACCGACGCCATCGACGAGGCCTGCCTCGACGACCTGCGGCGGGCCATCTGCCAGACCCGCCACGACTTCGTGATGCTCTCCGATCACGGGGAGAGCTTCGCCCGGAGCGAGTTCCCCGACGTGCTCCTCCACCGGCCGGCCGAGGGCGACACCCTGGTGGATCGGGGCAGCGGGCCGGTGGCCAACCGGATCGTCTGTGGCGACGAGAGCACTCTCGTCCTCGCGGGGACCGAGACCGGCGCGATGCCGGTGGCCCTCGAGGGGCACGTCGATCCCGATCCGGCCGAGCGCGCCCGCATCTACGGCAGCACCGAGCCGGCCGATCTGATGCGCCTCAAGGCCGCCGGCGCGGTGGTGCTCGCCCAGCACACCGAGGACTGGAGCGAGGACGACCTCGCCCTCAAGCCCTTCGACGGCTTCGAGATGTACAACCTGCACGCCAACCTCTTCCTCAACGCCGGCCCGGCCCTGGAGCTGATCCTGCTCGCGCAGGATCCCGAGAACTTCGAGCTCCTGCCCCACCCCGAGGTCGTGCTGGCCCTGCTCTTCTCCGAGGATCCGCGCTACCTCGATCGGTGGAGCGGGGTCCTCGCCCGCGGGGTGCAGCGGGTGACCACCCTGGCCACCGACGCCCACCGCAACTCCCTGCCCGACCTGCTCCAGGACGGCGAGCGGATGGACAGCTTCCGCCGCATGATGCGGATGTTCTCCAACCATCTGTTGATCGAGCCCGGCACCGGCGGCGGCTTCGACGATCGTCAACTGCGGGACGCCCTGCGGGCCGGCCGGCTCTACGGCAGCTTCGACTACCTCGGCTTCCCGCGCGGCTTCGACTTCCACGCCCGGGAGGCCGGCGTCGTCCGCGAGATGGGCGCGAGCGTCGTGGTCGGCTCGGAGCTGGTGGTGGAGCCGCCCCGGATCCAGAACCTCGACCCCGAGGCCGCCGAGCCCGAGCTCACCCTGCGCCTCCTCCGGGCCACCGCCGGCGGCTGGGTCGAGGTGGCCAGCGCGCCGGCCACCGGCGGGACCCTGCGTCACACCCCCTCGGAGCCCGGCGCCTACCGGGCCGAGGTGCGGATCCGGCCCTTCCATCTGCGGGGCTACCTCGGTGACTACGAGCACCTCCTCGACGAGCAGGACTTCGTCTGGATCTACGCCAACCCGATCTACCTCGAGCCCTGATCGTCATGCGCCGCCCTTCGGTATTCCTCCTCACCTCCTTCTGCCTGCTGGCCTCGGGCTGTGGTGACGGTGTCGTGAGCATCGCTCACGACGCGGGCAGCGATGGCGGTGGCGCCGGGGACGCCGGAGTCGACGGCGGCGCGGATGGGGGCCTCCCCGACGGGGGCGGTGTGGACGGCGGCAGCGACGGTGGGAGCCCGGACGGCGGGGGAGGGGGACCCACCCGCTACGTCGACGCGAGCGAGCGGCTGCCCTCGACGGCCAGCTCGACCACCGACGCCCTCCTCTTCGACGCGGACGGCGACCGGGTGGCGGACCTGCTCTTCGTCTCCCAGACCGACGCGGCCGGGAACGAGGGCGGGGTGGAGCTGCTCCTGCGCCGGGGCGCCGACCTCGTGCCCTCGCCGATGCCCACCACCGGGAGCTGGACCTTCGGCGCCGCCGGGGACCTCGACCGCGACGGGGATCTCGACGTGGTGCTCACCCGGCCGGCGCGGACCTCGGCCCAGGTGGCGCTCCTGCTGAACGACGGCGCGGGTGCCTTCACCTTCGACGACACCTCGCTGCCCCTGATCAACGGAGAGGTGAACGGCCTCTCCTTCGCCCGCCCGGTCCTCCTCGATCTCACCGGCGACGGGGCCCCCGAGCTCTTCCTCCCCCTCTCCTTCAGCCTCGACTTCACCGACGACATGCCGAGCGTGCTCCTCGTCAACGACGGCTTCGGCACCTTCGTCGTGGATCCCGCGGGCCGGCTGCCGGCGATCCCCGATCTCGAGGACTGGACGATCTGCGCCGCCGCCGGCGACGTGGACGGCGACGGGGACCTCGACCTCTTCCTCGGGGAGGCCGAGCGGCAGCAGCGGCTGCTGATCAACGCCGGCGGGACCTTCTCCGATCAGACCCTGGACGATGGCAGCGGCGCGCCGCGCCTCCCCCCGGACACCGTGCGCAGCTACCACTGCGAGTTCGCCGATCTCGACGGAGACGGAGATCAGGATCTGGTGATCATCACCGACGCCAGCACCAGCAGCGGCACCGCGGTCGCCACCGAGAACGTGGCGCTCTGGAACGACGGCGCCGGCCACTTCGCCCTGGAGGTCCTGCCCTCCACGGCGGGGCCCCGGGACAGCCGGGGGCTCTTCGTCACCGACCTCGACGGAGACGGGCACCTCGACATCCTCGTCGGGAACGCCTCGGACACCCTCGACCACGGGGGGCAGGCCCTGGAGATCCTCCACGGTCAGGGGGGTGGGAGCTTCCTCCCCTTCGCGGGGCTGCCCGCCTTCGGCGGCGGCGTCTACGCGGTCCCGGCCGCGGACCTCGACGGCGACGGCTGGGGCGATGTCTTCCTGGCGGTGGGGGAGCCGGACCCCGCCACCGGCAGCCTGCGCAACCGCCTGCTGGTGAGCGCGCCATGAGCGTCAGCCAGCGGGAGGCGCCGCCCCTCTACCTCGCCACGCAGACCGTCGACCGGGGCACCGGCTGGCTGCCCCGGCTGGAGGCGGCGCTGCAGGCGGCGGGCTACGGCTTCGAACCCCTCCCCCTCGATGCAGCCGGCGAGGCCGCCGCTCCGGCGCTCGGGGCGGGGGCGCTGGTGATCGTGCCCGTGCCCGACGACGCGCGCCTTTCCCTGGCGGTGGAGCGCTTCGGTGAGGGAGCGGCCCGTCATCCCCTCCTCCTGGTCGAGGGGCTGGGCACCCTCTCGGTCGATCTCTCTGCGACGGGCTACCCCCTCGCGAGCGCCGGGCTCGGCCCCGAGGGCCGCGTCCCAGGCCGAGGTGTCGGTCCCGCACGCCGCCAACCCCAGGGTCAGGCCGGCCGTGAGCAGCGCGGAGACGAGCGGGCGAGCGAGGCGGCGGTGGTCCATGTCTTCTCCCCTAGCGAATGCCGGGCCAGCTTCCCGGCGTGGCCTCAACTACCTGATCTGACGGGAAGCTCGAGATGACGCGTCACGTCACGTTACGGTGCCGGAGGGGCCAGAAGTTGAACGGTGTCGCCCCCGCTTGGTGGAGCCTTCCCCCCATTGGTACTAGGGTCGGCTTCTCTCTTGCTCCGGGGGC
The DNA here is from genome assembly GCA_029210625.1 of Deltaproteobacteria bacterium. NCBI lineage: Bacteria > Pseudomonadati > Myxococcota > Myxococcia > Deltaproteobacteria bacterium. Next base: position 17,671 of record JARGFU010000037.1, read on the forward strand.
TCGATGAAGTACTGGGGAAACAGCGTCGTCGTCACCTTGATGATCCTCGCGCTGCTCTTGCTGGCGGCGATGGGGTTGCGGCTGATCTTTCCACCGCTGAAGAAGTGGGCGATCCCGGTCAGCATCCTCGCCGGCGTCCTCGGCTTCTTCCTCGGGCCAGACGTGGCGGGCCTGCTGCCCCTGGACCGGGAGGTCCTCGAGGTCATCGTCTACCACGGCCTCGCGATCATGTTCATCGCCATCAGCCTGCAGTCGCCCGCCAGGACCAAGGGCCACGTGGCCGGGGGCGTGCGCAGCTTCACCTTCGGCATCCCCTTCATGCAGGCCCTGCAGACCTTCCTCGGGCTCCTGATCATCCTCTCGCTCGGCCTGGCCCTGGGAGAGGCGGTCCACCCCGGGATCGGGGTGATGCTGACCCTCGGCTTCGAGGAGGGACCGGGTCAGGCCCTCGCCCTCGGCGCCGCCTGGGAGGAGAACGGCATGAAGGACGGGGCGCAGATCGGCCTGATCATCGCCGCCCTGGGCTACGCCTGGTCGGTCTTCCTGGGCGTGCCGCTCGCCATCTACGGCCGCCACAAGGGCTGGGTGTCGAAGCCCCCCGAGGTGGCGGTGGAGCTCGAGGCCGCGGGGGAGGGCGAGGCCCTCGAGGCGCCCGGCGCCCTCGACAGCCTGACCCTCCAGGGTGTGGTGGTCCTGGGCGTCTACGGGATCACCTGGCTCGTCTGCATGGGGCTCTCGACGGCCCTGGCCGGCATGCCCGACATCGCGTCGGCGGTCTGGGGCTTCCACTTCATGATCGGCGCGGGCGTGGCCCTGGGGGTCCGCCCCTTGCTCGACCGCTTGCCCGGCGGGACCCCCGTCAACGATAAGCTCGTCACCCGGCTCTCCGGGGTCGCGGTCGACGTGATGACCTGCGCCTCCCTGGCCGCGGTGCAGCTCGCCGTCTTCCAGGCCAACTGGGTCACGGTCGTGCTGGTCACCACCCTCGGTGGGGTGGCGACCCTCATCGCCGTGCTCTACTTCGCCAGCCGGGCCTTCCCCGACGCGCCCTTCGAGCACGCCCTGGTCTGGTTCGGCATGAGCACCGGGACCCTCGCCATGGGCCTCGCGCTGCTGCGGATCGTCGACCCCGATCTCAAGAGCCCGGCGCCGGTGACCACGGTCCTCGGCTCGGCCGGCGCCATCGTCTTCGCCGCCCCGATCCTGGTGGCGGGGATCCCGATGACGGTGGCGGCCTTTCCCGAGCGCTACCCCCTCTACGGCTGGCTCGCGATGGGCGTCTTCCTGATCTACGGCCTGATCCTGGTGGGCGTCTGGCGCAAGTTCGCGCCGCTGCGCTTCCACGGGAAGATCACCCAGCTCTGGTGGCGGCCGGCCGAGACCTCGGCAGAAGCGAGCGAAGGCAGCGCCTAGCCGCCGCAGCGCTCCCCACCGGCTACCAGGTCGTGTGGGCGGCCAGCTTGGTGACGTTGAAGGCGTAGTCGCCCAGCTTCTCCATGTTGGTCATCATGTCGATGAAGATCAGGCCGGCTCGCACCTCGACCTCGCCCTCCTGCATCCGGGTGGCGTGGGCCTTGCGGGCGCGATCTCGTAGGTCGTTGACCTTCTTCTCGATGATCCGGGCCTCGCCCACCAGCGACTCCTGCTCCGGCGTCAGCGCCTGGTGGGCCAGCTCGATCGCCTCGACGACCAGGTCGATCATCTCGTCGAGGTCCTTCCGGGCCTCCTCGACGACCGCGTACTTCTTGTCGTAGCGGCGCGCGGCGAGCAGCACGAGGTTGTTGCAGTGGTCGCCCATCCGCTCGAGATCGTTGGCCATGTCCAGGGCCCGGGTGATCTCCTCGGAGGCGCTCTGGGAGATGGGCGCCCGGCCGATCTCGGCGCAGAAGGCGACGATCTCCTCCTCCATCCGGTCGGTCCGGTCCTCCTTGCGCTTGATCTCGTCGACCAGTGGGCCGAGCTTCTGATCCGGGTGGCAGAGCACCTCGTTGACCTGGTCGAACATCCCCCGGATCACCGCCACCATCTTCTGCAGGCCCAGGCGCACCTCGTAGAGGGCCAGCTCGGGGGTCGAGAGGAGGCCGGTCTGCAGGAGCGTGAAGTGCTCCTGCTCGTCCTTCTCGTCCTCGGAGAAGGGCACCAGCCACATCACCGCCTTCTGGATGACGGGCACGAACCAGATCAGGACGGCGGTGTTGGTGAGGTTGAAGAAGGTGTGGAAGGCGGCCAGGTGGGTGGGGGTGGCCAGCGGATCGGTGAGGGGATCGCCGGGGATCATCCCGTCCACCAGCGCCAGCACCCCGCCCATCACGGGGAGCATCCAGATCACGCCGAAGACGTTGAAGAGGGTGTGGGATCTCGCGACCCGCTTGGCGTTCCGGTTGGCCCCGATCGAGGCCAGGTAGGCGGTGATGGTCGTGCCGAGGTTCTCCCCGAGGACCATGGCGGCGGCGACGTCGTAGCCGATCCACCCCTTGGCGGCCATGGCCAGGGTGATGGTCATGGTGGCCGAGGAGGACTGCACGATGATGGTGAGCACCGTGCCGACCAGGATGAAGAGGAGGATCGACCAGAAGCCGAGGTTCGCCCACTCCTGGAGCCAGGCCAGCTGCTCGGGGTTGTGCTTGAGGTCGGGCACGCCGTCCTTGAGGAACTTCAGCCCCAGGAAGAGCAGGCCGAAGCCCACCAGCACCTCGCTCCACTGCTTGGCGTGGCGCGAGTTGATGAAGGAGAGGGGGAAGCCGATGCCGATGATCGGCAGGGCGAACTTGGTGATCGAGATCTTGAAGCCCAGGAGCGAGACCATCCAGCCGGTGATCGTCGTGCCGATGTTGGCCCCCATCACCGGGCCGATGGCCTGGACCAGATCCAGGAGCCCGGCGTTGGCGAAGGAGACGATCATCACCGTGGTGGCGCTCGAGGACTGCACGGCGCAGGTGATGAGGAAGCCGGCGAAGACGCCGGTGAAGCGGTTGCGGGTCAGGCCGTTGAGGATCGCCCGCAGCCGATCGCCGGCGACCTTCTGCAGGCCGTTGCTCATGATGCGCAGGCCGTAGAGGAAGACGCCCACGCCGCCGAGGATCATCAGGATACTGGCCATGGTCAGGCTACCTAGGGGGAAGGGAGGGGGATCTCAAGGACCGGCGCGCGAATCGGGCAAGCCCCCGGTTTTGCAGGGGCTAGCGGGCCGCGAGGAGGCGGTCGATGAGTCGGGAGGGATCGGTCTCGACGATGAAGCGATCCATGTCGAGGTCGCCCACGTAGCCGTGCCGGTGAGCGAGCTTCATCTGCTGATCGAGGGGATCGAAGTAGCCCCCCACGTCGAGGAGGCCCACCGGGTGGGGCTGGAGATTCAGCTGCCGGGCGGTGAGCATCTCGAAGACCTCGTCGAGGGTGCCCACCCCGCCGGGCAGCGCCACGAAGGCCACCGAGAGCTCCGTCATCAGCGCCTTGCGCTCGGCCATGCTCTCGACGACGTGCATCGGGGAGACCCGCGGGTGCTGCAGCTCCTTCGCCACCATGAAGCCCGGGATCACCCCGTGGAGCTCTCCTCCGCGCTCGAGCATGGCGTCGGCGAAGATGCCCATCATGCCGACGTCACCGCCCCCGTAGACCGCGCCCAGCCCCTTCTCGCAGAGCACGGCGGCGAGCTGCCGCGCGGCCTCGGCGTGGGAGGGATCGTCGGAGACCCGGGAGCCGGCGAAGATGCAGATGCGGTTCAAGGTTGTCTCCCAGAGGTGAGGTGAGGCCGCAGTATGACCCGGTGCACCTCCGGCGCGAACCGGGGAAGAAGTCTCAGCGTCCCAGCAGGCCCTGGAGCGCCTTGCCGGCCTCCCGCCGCAGGGAGTCCGCCGCGCGGCCGAGGGCCTTCTTCTGCACCTCGGCCGAGGCGCGCCGCGTGAGGGTGCCCAGGATCTGGCGGGCGATGCCCTCCGGGGTGGCGCCTCGCTTCCCGCCCAGATCGGTCATCACGATCCGGGGCAGCTTCAGCTCCTCCTGTCGCTTCAGGGGGAGGAGGTTGGCCTCGATCCGCCCGCCCTCGAAGAGGAGCTTGCGGATGATCAGGCGGGGTCCCGGGCCGCCGCCCTCGCCGGAGGCCTTGGCGCCGCCGCCGCCACCGCCGCCGAGGCCCTGCTCGATCTCCTCGAGGTTCGAGCGGCCGTCCTCGCGCAGCTCGAAGAAGACCTCGGGGTCGCGCACGACGATGCGGTCGATGACGATCACGTCCTCGGTGAGGGAGTCGGTCGCCACCTCCACGGTGAGCTCGTCGAGGGAGAAGGCCAGGGGGGCCTCGAAGCCCTCGGGGTTGGCGACGGTCAACCCGCGGATGGTGCTCGCGCCCTCCTTCAGGTCGATCCGCACGCCCCCGACCTTCACCCGGGTTCGGGCGGCGGCGGAGCCGTGGGTCTCGATCGCCGACTCGACGAGGGCGTCGAGGTTCGTGACCAGGTAGTAGACCCCGGCCCCGGCCAGGGCGGCGAGGAGGAGCAGGCCAGCCGCGAGGATCTTCTTCATCAGGCCATTCTATGCGCCCAGGATGGGCAGCATCTTCTTGAAGGCCTTCGGGATCATCGGCCCGGTCTTGCGAGGCTTCGGCGTGGGCCGGGACTTGGCTGCGAAGCGCGCCCGCACCTCGAAGGCGAAGTTGTCGAGGACCTCGGGGTCGATGGGATCACCGTTCACCGGCAGCGTGAGCGAGAGCAGGCCGTCGCGCTCGGCGACGTGGTAGAGCTGCGCCTCGGCGAGCTTGGCCGGCATGCACTCGTGGGGGCCGATGTTCACCGCGCCGTCGATCAGGCCCTCGTGCCACTCGTGGAGGGGGCCGCCCACGGTGAGGATGGCCTCGCCGAGGAGCTTGGGCCGGATGTACTCCTTGCCGGCCTCGATGGTCTCGGCCACGCTGATCCGCGGCGGCCAGCCCAGCTGCTGCCCCATCATCGTGTAGGTGCGGGCGGCCACCCGCCGCTGCACGAAGGTGGAGAGGTGCTGATCGAAGCCGATGTGCCGGTCGAAGGCCTGGTTGATGTGGTCGGTGTACTCCAGCCACTCGCTGAAGGGCGCGAAGCGGACCTTGAGGCCGCGGGCCTCCAGCTCGTCGATGAGGAAGCCCGAGGCGAAGGGATCGCAGCGCACGTAGATCTCCCCGACCATCAGCACCGTGGGCACCTCGCCGCCGCCCTTCACCGCCGCGAAGGCCGCCGAGGCCTCCTTGAGCAGGGCCGAGACGCCGAAGAGGCTGCCGTTGGCCACCTGGAGCAGGGCCGGGCCGATGCGCAGATCGGACTTGCGGCCGACGTCCTCCAGCAGCTCCCAGAGGCGTCGGGAGAAGCGGTCGTAGACCTCCTGCGCGGCGCCCTCGCGGATCTCGACCGGTCGCACGTCGTAGAGGGCCGCCAGGAGCAGGTCGCTGGCCGCGAAGCCGGTGAAGACCAGGGCGGCGAAGCCGGCCGGGACGCCCTCGAAGTAGTTGTCGTCCCCCGGCGACCAGATCCGCATCCGGTCGTCCAGCTTCAGGCGCTCCAGCACGATCTCGTGGAGGATGTTGTAGACGCCGAAGCGGCAGGGGCCGTTCGCGGTGGGCATGAAGAAGGCGAACTTCTCCTCGCCGGTCTCGTCGGCCTCGAGGCGCTCGAGGAGCGAGCCGAGGGTGATGGTCATCGGCACGCACTCCTTGCCGGAGGTGTGCCGGCGGCCGATCCGCACGGTGTCGCGGGTGGGCATCGGCAGGGCCTCGGTGGGCACCCCCACGCCCCGCAGGGTGGCGGCCAGGGCCTCGGCGCCGGCGCCCATCCGGGGCACCAGGAGGGTCTCGCCCCGCTGCTGCAGCTCCGGGAGGCCGGTGCGCGCCCGGTTCAGGGTGCGGGGCGCGCGCTCGGCCGCCAGCCCCTTGGCCCGGGCCTCGCGGTCCTCGCGCACGCAGTGGAGGAAGGCCTCGACCCGGGTCTTGGTGCCGGCGTCGCCGGAGTGCCCGTCGGTCTCGATGACCGCGAAGGGCTTGCCCTCCATCAGGTAGGCGTAGAAGTGGAGGTTGAAGCTGTCGGGCCCACAGGAGTAGTTGCTGGCCCAGAGGCTGTAGACCCCCGGGGCGCGCTGGATCTGCCAGGCCGCCCGCAGGTTGCGCTGGCCGTAGGCCCAGTACATCCGGTCGAAGACCGGGACGTCCCTCTCCACCGGGTAGCAGTCCACCGGGATGGCGATGGCACCCTGCTCCCTCAGGATCGCGGGCACGTTCGAGTTCAGCACCTTGTTGTAGATGGTGTAGGGGCGGCCGAGGACGACCACGGGGATCAGGCCCTGCTCCTCACAGAAGTCCAGGGCGCGCTGGCCCAGGCCCTCGAGCGCGGCGTCGAAGCCGGCCTGGGTGGAGACCGCCTCCTCGAAGGCGGCGCGCACCCGCTCGCCCTGCACGCCCAGCTCCCGGGCGAGGTTCTGCGCGGACTGCCAGAGCTCCACCGAGTGGAGGTTCCCCTCGCCCACCTCGATGATCGGGGAGACGAGGCGGCCCGAGTAGTGCGCGTCCAGATCCTGCGCGAGCAGATCGGCGCTGCCCTGGATGATCGGGCAGACGGTGGCGTGCTCCTCCTTCGCGACGCGCGGGAGGTTGCGGATCATCGGCAGGAGGAGGGTCTCGGGCTCGCCCTCGGCCATCTGGCTGGTCAGCCCGTGGTAGAGCTGCATCGGCGCGCAGTAGGGGACGTTGGCGCCCTCGATGCCGCGCTTGAGCACCGCCTGGTCGGCGCCGGTGTGGATCTCCAGGTCGTGGCCGAGGCCGTGGACGAAGGTGGCCACGAAGGGGAAGAGCCCCTTGAGGCTGAACTCGTCGGTGATGGCGACCACGGGACGGCCGCGCTTCTGGCCGAGGCGATCGCGCAGCTCACCGAGCAGCGCCTCGCGCTCCCGGAAGGGGTCCGGGGAGAGGTCGGGGAGCTTCACCTTGCCGGTGCCCTTGTCCCAGAGCGAGCAGGCGCCGCCCCAGGTGAAGGTCTGGGCCTGGCTCTCCACCTCGGTCTTGATCCGGTCGATCTTGCAGAGGTTGCCCGAGCCGCCGCAGCCCTGGGTGGACTTGCAGGGGAAGGTGTCCTTCTTGATCACCTCCGCCCCGAGGAAGCGCGAGGGCTCCACCGGCTCGGCGCCGTTCGACAGCACCGACTCGGGCAGGGCCTTGCGGGTGAGCAGGGCGATCCCCAGGGCACCCACGGTGCCCGGGTTGGGCGGGATGACCACCTCGGAGCCGGTCTGCCGCACGACGGCCGAGGCCAGGGCGTCGGCCGAGAAGGGCATGCCCTGGCAGAAGATCACCTGGCCCACCGAGCGGCTGCCCTTCACCCGGTTGAGGTAGTTCTGGATGATCGAGTCGTAGATGCCCGCGGTGATCGAGCGCTGCTCCACCCCCGAGGCCACCGCCTCGTCGATGATCTCGGCCATGAAGACCGAGCAGTGCTGGCCGAGGGAGACCCCCTCGTCGGCCTTCAGGGCCTCCTGGCCCAGCTGCACGACGTTCTCGATGCCCGAGAACTTCCGCCCCTGCTCCTCGATGAAGGAGCCGGTGCCCGCCGAGCAGGCCTCGTTCATGGCGGCGTCGACCACCCGGCCGCCGGCCAGGCGGATGTACTTCGCGTCCTGGCCGCCGATCTCGAAGATGGTGTCGACCCGGTCGTCGAAGAAGAGCGCGCCCTCCGCGTGGGCCGCGATCTCGTTGAGGACGTAGACCCGCTCGCTGCCGTAGCAGGTGGACATCAGAGAGCCGACGATCTCCCGGCCGCTGCCGGTCGCGCCCAGGGCGAGCACGGGGTGGGCCGCCGCCTCGGAGGCGGTGAAGCTCTCCATCAGGGCCTGCGCCGCGCCGACCGGGGCGCCCAGGGTGTTGCGGTAGCCCTCCCAGATCACCTCGCGGCTCTCGAGGTCGATGGCCACGGCCTTCGAGCCGGTGGAGCCGATGTCGAAGCCGAGGATCAGCCGCCGCGCCTTGCCGTTGACCTCCGGCAGCGCCTGCTTCGGCATCCGCTTCACCTTGGGCAGGAAGGAGGCCAGGCCCGGGACCCGCTCGAGGTCGTGGTGCTCGGCGGGCAGGAAGAGGGCGTCGATGGTCTCGGGGCAGGCCGCCGCCTGCTCGGCCGCCACCACGGCGGTGCCGAGGGCCTCGAGGTAGAAGAGGCCGATCTCGTCCGGCTCGACGAAGACCATCTGGTTCTTCGCGGCGAAGGTGCGGAAGCTCTCCTGGATCCGCGTGGCCTGGCAGACCCCGCCCGAGAGCATCAGCCGGGGCGGAGAGAGGTGGGGCTTGATCAGCACCCGGACGTTCTCGCAGACCGCGTCGTAGAGCCCCGCGAGGATCTGCTCCTTCGACTCGCCCTTGTTGGCGAGGTGGGTCATGTCGGTCTTGAGGATCACCGGGCAGCGCCCGGAGAGGGGGGCCGGATCGGCGATGGTGGCGCAGAGCTCGCTCGCCTCCTCGATGGAGAGGTCGAAGCGCTCGACCAGCTGCCGCAGGAAGTTGCCGGTACCCTGGGAGCAGCGCGAGTTCTCCCGGAAGACCTCCATGTCGTGGGCTCGCAGCTCGAGGACCGAGAAGCCGTGGCTGCCGATGGAGACCACCGTGGCCGGGTGCTCGTCCTGGTGAAACCGGAAGCCCGCCGCCAGGCTCTGCTTCGGCGGCACCCGCACCAGATCGATCTGCCGGCCCATCCGGCCGGTCACCGCCGCCGAGGAGATGCCCTCCCAGCCCCAGTCGGTCAGGAGGCCCCGGAGGGCTCCTTCCGGCTCCTTGTGGTGCTCGCACCGGGCGGTCCGGACGATCTCCCAGCTCCCCTGGGCGTCCCGGGCGATCTCCACGATGCGGACGGACTCGGCTCCGAGGTCGATGCCAACGCTACGATTCATGACTGCCTCCGGTCAGAAGTCTCCTGGCCGGGAGGCGCCGCTCCCCGGGGTCCCCGGCCGACGGCTGGCTTCTAAGCAGGTCCGGAGAGGGATCGCACGGAAAAAGTGACCGGGGTCAGTCAGTGAGAATCACTTGCAAAACTGAACATTTAGCTCAGATGACACCAATGTCAGTGCGGTGACGTCCATGTCACCCGCAATTCTACTGACGTTCGTGTCAGTGGCGCTGACATGAACGTCAGTGAATTTCGGTCAACTTCGGGCCGGCGGCCGGCGGCTACTTTCCGTCGGCGGAGAGGAGCTTCTCGACCAGCGCGACGTAGCGGGATCGGGCGTCGTCCTGGCTGGTGCCGGTCAGCTTCTTCCAGGCGTCGTACTTCGCCCGGCCGACCGGGTCGAGCATGCCCGGGCGCTTGCCGGCGCAGTCCCCCTGCGAGCCCTGCTTGAAGAGGGAGTAGAGGTCGAGCAGCTGATCGTTGGAGGGCTTCTTCGAGAGGGTCTTCACCTTCTCCTGAGCTTCGGCGAAATCCATGTCCTTCTCCCCATCGCGTGGAGTGCAAGAAGACTGCGAGTGTCATGGGAATAGCCGCGGCGCCGCCCTTCGAGCAAGACGCGCCGCGGCGCGTTCTCAAGCGAGGGCAAGAGTGCTCAACTGCGCCACGGAAAGGGGAGCGGCGCGATGAAGGTGGCGGTCACGGGGGCGAACGGGCACATCGGAGCACAGGTCACGCGAGCGCTGGTCGAGGCCGGCCACGAGGTGGCGGTGCTGCTGCGGGAGGGCAGCGATCGGCGCGGGCTCGCCGGGCTGGAGGTGCAGGAGCACCTCGGCGACATCCTCGATCCCGGGAGCCTCGAGGCGGCCTTCGCCGGCGCCGAGGTGGTCTTCCACCTGGCGGCGGCCCACCTCAACCACACGAAGGACCCGGCCGACATCGAGCGGCCGGCGGTGGAGGGCACCCGCAACGTGGTGGCGGCCGCCCGGGCGGCCGGCGTGCGGCGCCTGGTCCACACCAGCACCGGCGCCACCGTGGGCTTCGCCAAGGATCCGGAGCGGCCGCTGGACGAGCGCCACCGGATGGAGAGCGCGAAGAGTAGCTACATCCGCGGCAAGATCGTCTCCGAGCGGGAGGCCCTGGCCGCCAGCGGTGACGAGCTCGAGGTCGTGGTCCTCAACCCCAGCGGCGTCTTCGGTCCTTTCGATCACCGGCTCACCCCGGCGACCCGCTCGATCATCGATCTGCTCCAGGGCGGGCTGACCTTCTTCTCGGTCTGCTTCACCGACGTCCGCGACGTCGCCCGGGCCCACCTCCTGGCCGCCGAGCGGGGGAGGGCGGGGGAGCGCTACCTGATCACCGGGGAGCAGCTCGCCCCGCCGGCCATCGCCGCCCTCTACGAGGAGCTCGGCGGGACCCGCCCCCCCACGCTGCGGCCGCCGGCCTTCCTGGCCAAGTTCGTCCTGCGCCGGCTCGAGAAGAAGGCGGAGCGGGAGGGCATCGACGCGCCGGCCTCGGCCGACTCGGTCGACGACCTCGACGGCGGCCACCTCGCCTACGACGCCCGCAAGAGCCGGGAGGAGCTGGGGATGACCTACCGCCCGGCCCGCGAGGTGCTCACCGACACCTTCCGCTGGCTCCTCTTCGTCGACGCCCTCAAGCCGAAGGTCGCGGCGAAGGTGCGGGCGGCCCTCGGCGAGGCGGCGTCGCCGGACCCGGGCTGGAGGCACTAGAGTACCGGCATGGATCTGCTTCTGCTCGTCCTCGGGCTCGTCCTCCTCCTCGGCGGCGGTGAGGCGCTGGTGCGCGGCGCGAGCGGGCTCGCGCTGCTGGGCCGGCTCTCCCCGGCGGTGGTGGGGCTGACCGTGGTGGCCGCCGGCACCTCGATGCCTGAGCTGGTGGTCTCGGTGCAGGCGGCGCTGGCCGGGCAAGTCGGCATCGCCGCCGGGAACGTGGTCGGCTCGAACATCTTCAACATCGGCATGATCCTCGGCCTTACGGCCCTGATCCGCCCGCTGCGGATCCAGGGGCAGACGGTCCGCCTGGAGTGGCCGGTGATGATGCTCGCCTCGCTCCAGCTCTACCTCCTCTCCCGCGACGGGCTCGTCGATCGGGTCGAGGGTGGCTTCCTGCTGGTGGCGCTCGCGGCCTTCGTCGCCTACCTCGTCTGGATCGGGCGGCGCACCGCGCTCACCGGCGAGCTCGCCGACGAGGAGACCCTGGCCACGGCGAGCTACGGCCAGGAGGGGGCCCGGGCCTGGGGGCTGAACCTCGCCGCCACCGCGCTGGGGATCGCCGTGCTGGCCGGCGGGGCCTCCCTGACGGTGCGGGGGGCGACGGGCATCGCGGCCGCCCTGGGGGTCTCCGACACCATCATCGGGCTCACGGTCGTGGCGGCCGGGACGAGCGCCCCGGAGCTCGTCACCTCCCTGGTGGCGGCCTGGCGGGGCCGGGACGATCTCGCGGTGGCCAACATCGTCGGCTCGAACATCTTCAACCTGCTGGGGATCCTGGGGACCACGGCCCTGGTCCGGGCGCTCCCGGTTCCGCCCGAGATCCTGCAGCGAGATCTCTGGTGGATGCTGGGCGCCTCTCTCCTGCTCCTCCCCCTGATGTGGACCGGTCGCCTGCTCGACCGTCGGGAGGGGGCGCTGCTGCTGGCCGGGATGATCGCCTACCTCGCGCTGCTCGTGGTGGCGGCGACCTCCGGCGCCTAGAGAGACGCGGCGCGTGCCCGGACCGCGATCTGCGCTATCCTGTCGCTCCATGCGTCTGCCGAGAAGAGGAGGGTGGGGAGCCCTCGTTCCGATCGTGGCCCTCTGCCTCGCCTGTGGCGAGAAGGGATGGCCCGCGCGCCCCGCGGACTACGAGTTCGTCTCGCCGACCTACATCGACGAGATCCTCGCGCCCCGGAGGGACGGTCTCCACTACGAGTGCTGCCGGGACTTCGGGGAGAGCTCCCGGGACTTCATCGAGGACGGTGAGGTGGGCGTCGACAACGCGGTGACGGCCCTCTTCGATGGGCTTGCGATCTTCATCGGCCTGAACTTCCAGGACCAGATCGACGCCAACATCGAGAGCGGCAACCTCGCGCTGGTCCTCGACCACGCCTTCTACGAGAAGCAGGAGGAGCCCTTCACCCTGGTGGCCCACCAGGTGGACTTCGCCGAGGGCACCACCTGGCAGAGCGCCCACCAGGGTGGCGGTCACTTCCGGGTGCGGGAGGAGAGCTTCATGCCGGGGAGCGGGGTCCCCTGGGGCCGGTTCTCCGAGGCGGTGATCGACGCGGGCGGCACCCTGCGCGGCAGCGGCGGCAGCCTGGTCTGGGGCCTCTCGGTCCTCGGGGTGCCCTTCCGCGCCCGGATCCGGGACGTCCGGGTCGAGGCGAAGCGCCAGGAGGACGGCGAGGGCTGGGTCCGCTACACCGAGGGAACCCTCTCCGGCTTCCTGACCCTCGACGACTTCTACGAGGGGCTCAACAACGAGATCGCCCGGGGCTGCGACTGCCTGGGGCTCACCGAGCCGGTCTACTACAAGAACGTGGACGGCATCTGGGACACCCGCTGCGTGAGCGAGGCGCACACCCGCTGCACGCGACCCGAGGAGAAGCGCTGCGGGGACCTCACGACGACCGGCGCCAACGGCCCCTGGCTCTGCGAGATCATCCTCGACGTCATCCAGGACGCGGCCGACCTCGACCTCGACGGCGATCCGAGCCGCTACGAGGCGGCGAGCCTCGGGCTCTTCTGGTCGTCCGTGCCCGCGGTGATGGACTGAGTCAGCCCGCGAAGCGCCGCAGGCGCAGGCTGTTGCCCACGACGAAGAGGCTCGAGAGGCTCATGGCCGCCGCGGCCAGCATGGGGTTCAGCAGCACGCCCACCAGGGGATAGAGGGCGCCCGCGGCCACCGGGATGAGCAGCACGTTGTAGGCGTAGGCCCAGAGGAAGTTCCCCCGGATGGTGCGCAGGGTGGTGCGGGCGAGGCCGACGGCGCGCACCAGGGCGTGCAGGTCGCCGGTCATCAGCACGACCTCGGCGCTCTCCATCGCGATGTCGGTGCCGGTGCCGATGGCGATCCCCACGTCGGCGCGGGCCAGGGCCGGGGCGTCGTTGATGCCATCGCCTACGAAGGCCACGCTCGCGCCTCCCTCCTGGAGGGCCTTCACCACCTCGGCCTTGTCGGCGGGCAGCAGCTCGGCGCGCACCTCGTCGATGCCCGCGGCCCGGGCGACGGCCTCGGCGGTCGCCCGCCCGTCGCCGGTGAGCATCACCAGGGTCAGCCCGTCGGCGCGCAGCCGGGCGAGGGCCTCCGGGGCCTCCTCCTTCAGGGGATCGGCCACCGCGAGGAGCCCCACGAGGCGGTCTCCCTCGGCCACCAGCACGGTGCTGCGGGCCTGCTCGGCCAGCCCGGTGAGCTGCGCCGCGGCGGCCTCGTCCAACGCGATCCCCTCGCTCTCCATCAGGCGACGAGAGCCGACCCGGAGGGTCTGGCCCTCGACGCGCCCGGTGAGCCCGAAGCCGGGCAGGGCCTCGACGCCCTCGGCCTCCGGGAGCTCGAGCCCCCGGGCCTCGGCAGCCGCGACGATCGCCCGGCCCAGGGGGTGCTCGCTGCTGGCCTCCAGGGCGGCGACCCGGCGCAGGAGGGTGTCCTCGTCCAGGTCGGCCAGGGGGAGCAGGTCGGTCAGCTCCGGCCGGCCGCGGGTGAGGGTCCCGGTCTTGTCCAGCAGCAGGTGGTCGATCCGGGCCAGGCTCTCCAGGGCGAGGCCCTTGCGGAAGAGCACCCCCAGCTCGGCGCCCCGGCCGGTGCCCACCATGATGGCGGTGGGGGTGGCCAGCCCCATGGCGCAGGGGCAGGCGATCACCAGGACGCTCACCGCCGCGACGAAGGCGTGGGAGAGCGCACCCGGGGGCCCGAAGATCATCCAGCCGGCGAAGGTGAGCAGGGCTGCGACCATCACCGCGGGGGCGAAGACGCTGGCGATCTTGTCGGCCAGCTCCTGGATCGGCGGCTTGCCACCCTGGGCCTCCTGCACCATCCGCACGATCTGGGCGAGCACCGTGTCGGCGCCGACCCGGGTGGCCCGGACCACCAGCACGGCGTTCTGGTTCACCGTACCGCCGATGACCTCGGTCCCCACGCCCCGGGAGACCGGCACGGGCTCTCCGGTGATCATCGACTCGTCGACCCAGCCCTCGCCTCGCTCGACCACGCCGTCCACCGGGATGCGCTCGCCCGGGCGGACCTCGAGCTCCTCTCCGACCTTCACCGAGTCGACCGGCACCTCACGCCACTCACCCTCCCTCCGCACCCGGGCGGTGGGGGCCTGCAGCTCCATCAGCTTGCGAATCGCCGCCGAGGTGCGCCCCTTCGCGCGGGCCTCCAGGGACTTGCCCAGGAGGATCAGGGTGAGGATGACCGCGGCCGCCTCGAAGTAGAGGTGAGCCGTGCCCTCGGGGAAGAGCCCCGGCGCGATCACCACCAGCAGCGAGTACCCGTAGGCCGCCAGGCTGCCCTGGGTGACCAGCGCGTTCATGCCCGGCGAGAGGGCGCGCAGCTCCGAGAACCCGAGGCGCAGGAAGCGGCGGCCCGGCCCGAAGAGCACCGCCGAGGTCAGCAGCAGCTCGACCACCCCCCAGGCCCGGGCGGGCATCAAGGAGGTCTTCAGCCCGGCGAGGCCCGGGACGAGCATCGGCCCCATCGAGACCAGCAGCAGGGGCAGGGTGAAGGCCGCGGCCAGCCAGAAGGCGCGCCCCAGGACCTCGGCCTCGGAGGCCCGCTCCTCCTCCTCGCCCGCGTCGAGCTCGATGGCCTCGTAGCCGGCACCCTCGATGGCCGCCTTCAGCCCGGCGGCGTCCAGCATCGCCGGCAAGTAGCGGATGGTGGCGCGCTCGGTGGCGAGGTTCACCGAGGCGGCGACGACCCCGGCCTGCTTCTTCAGCTGGCGCTCGACCCGGCCCACGCAGTTGGCGCAGGTCATCCCGCCGATGCCGAGCTCGAGGGTGGCCTCGCCCGCCTCGTAGCCGGCGGCGTTCACCGCTTGCAGGGCAGCGGTCATGGCCTCGGGGCCCGCGTCCTCGCCGAGGGTCACGCTCGCCGTCTCGGTGGCGAGGTTCACCGAGGCCTCGCTCACGCCGGGCACCTTCTTCAGGGTGCGCTCGACCCGACCCACGCAGTTGGCGCAGGTCATCCCCCCGACCGTGAAGCGAAGCTCGGTGCTCATCGGTACTTCATCAGCTCCATCAGCTCGTCGACGATCTTGTCCGAGTCTCCCCGGGCCGCGGCGTTGACCACGTGCTCGTGGAGGTGGCTCTCGAGGACCATCCCGCTGACCTTCCCCAGCGCGCCCTGCACGGCCTTGAGCTGCTTGAGGACGTCCACGCAGTAGATGTCCTCGTCCTCGAGCATCCGCAGGACTCCCTCGACGTGACCCCGGACCGAGAGCAGGCGATTGCGCGCCTTCTTCCGGGTCTCGTCGTCGAGGTGGAGGCCACCGTGGCAGCTCACCCCGTCACCTCGGCCTCGAACCCGACCTCGGTGATGGCGGCGACCAGGGCCTCGTCGGCAGCGTCGCCCTCGATCACGGCCCGCATCGTCTGCCGGTCCACCTCCACCACCTTCTCGACTCCGGTGACCTGCTCCAGGGCCTCCCGGACCGAGGCCTCGCAGTGCCCGCAGGTCATTCCCGTCACCTTCAGCGTCTTCATCTCTGCTCTCCTGTGGATGATGGTCATCCCACCCCCCGGGGGGTGGGGTCAGGCACAGGATAGGCGTCGTCCCGGGGATGTCAAGCGCCCCCCTCTCCGGTCAGCGCATCATGAAGGCCAGGAAGCGCTCGATGAGCTTGCCGTAGGGCGGGTTCATCAGGTTCAGGGCGTGGAAGCGGCTCTGGTAGAGGACCGCCTTCTGGTGGCTGAAGGTCTCGAAGCCGTGGAGGCCGTGGTAGGCGCCCATGCCGCTCGCCCCGACGCCGCCGAAGGGCAGCTCCTCGATCACCGCGTGGGTGAGGGTGTCGTTCACCGTCACCATCCCGGCGATCGTCCGCTGCATCATCTCCCGGACCCGGCCCGAATCCCGATCGAAGTAGTAGAGGGCCAGGGGCCGGGGGTGGTGGTTCACGTAGTCCACCACCTCGTCCATCGACTCGTAGGTGAGGATCGGCAGGATCGGTCCGAAGATCTCCTCCTGCATCACCTCCATCTGATCGGTGGCGTCCAGCACCAGGTGCAGGGCCATCCGGTGCTCGGCCGAGGAGAAGTCCGCGCCCTCGGGGTTGAGCTCGAGGATGGTCGCGCCCTTCTCCCGGGCGTCCTCCAGCAGCCCCTGCAGTCGCTGGTGGTGCCGCTCGTTCACCACCGAGGTGAAGTCCCGGTTCTCCAGCAGGCCCGGATAGAAGTCGGCGTAGGTGGCCTTGATGCCCTCGACCAGGGCGTCCCGGCGGGCGGCGTCGATGAAGACGTAGTCCGGGGCGATGCAGGTCTGGCCGCCGTTGAAACCCTTGCCGAAGGTGATCCGCTTGACCGCCTCGTGGAGGGGGAAGCTGGAGTGGATGATGGTCGGGGACTTGCCGCCCAGCTCCAGGGTCACCGGCACCAGGTTCTTCGCCGCCGCCATCATCACCAGGCGGCCCACGGCGGTGGAGCCGGTGTAGATGAGGTGATCGAAGGGCAGCTCGGAGAAGGCCTTGCCCACCTCGGGGCCGCCCTGCACCACCGCCACCAGGTCCTCGTCGTAGATCTCGGCCAGGAGCTCGGCCATCAGCTGGGAGGTCTTCGGGGTGAGCTCCGAGGGCTTGATCATCGCCCGGTTTCCGGCGGCGAGGACGCTGACCAGGGGCAGGAGGGCGAGCTGCACCGGGTAGTTCCAGGGCGCGATGATCCCCACCACCCCCAGGGGCTGGCGGACGATCCGCGCGGTGGCGGGCTTGAACTCCAGGGCGACCGGCACCTTCACCGGCTTCATCCAGCGGCGCAGGTGCTTCTTCGCGTGCTTGATGGCGCCCACCGCCATCATGATCTCGGTGATCACCGTCTCGTGCCGGGAGCGGCAGACGAAGTCGGCCTGGATGGCGGCGACGATCGCATCCTGCTTCTCCCGCAGCAGGCGGTCGAGGGCGTCGAGGCGGGCCTTGCGCTCGGCGAGGGTGGGGTAGCGGTCCCGGTCGAAGGCCTGCTGCTGCTTCTCCAGCAGGTCCTTCAGGGCGAGGGAGGGATCGCCGCCCTTCGCGGGCTTCGGATCGGCTGCGACGGCCGTGGACATGACGGGCCTCCTTCGAAAGTAGCCTATGATTATCCCACGCGCTGGCGCGATGCGTCACCGCTCTCGTCCCCCTCGCTCGGAGGTCCGGATGCGACCGACCCCACTCGTCCTCGCGCTCGTCTCGCTCGGCCTGACGGCCTGCCCGGGCGCGGCGCACCGGCCCGCGCCGGAGCCCGAGGGCGAGGCGCCTCCGACCGCCGCGGTCTACGGACCGGCCGAGCTCGCCCCCCGCGGGATGGGCGGTGTGGCCGAGCCGCCCCCGGCACCTCCGGCACTTTCCTCCCCGGCGGCCCGCTGCCCGGAGGGCTTCGCGCCGCTGGGCGCGGTCTGCCACCCGGCCGCTCCGGCCCTGGTCGAGTCGCGCAGCGCCTGCGAGCGGGAGGGCGGGGCGGCCTGCGAGGCCCACGCCGGGGCGGTCCTGGAGGTGCTGGAGGTGGCCCACGAGCGCTACGAGGCGATCGCCCTCGGTGGGGGGGAGGGGCGAGAGGCCACCCGTCTGCTGGCCCGTCAGCTGAAGCAGAAGCTCGACGGAGCCGAGCGCCTCGGCGCGGCCTACGAGGGCGTGATCGCGCTCCCCGCGGGGCCCTGGCGTCACCACGCCCAGGTGCAGGAGGGTGCCCTCTGGGAGCACCTCGCCGAGGGCCTCACGACGATCCCGGCCCCGGCCCCGCTCACCCCCGAGCAGCAGTCGATCTTCCAGGCGGCGCTGGAGGAGAAGGCCGCGCCGGTGCGCGAGAAGGCCCGCGATCTCTACGTGCAGGCGGTGACCGGCGCCGCGGGCCTGGGCCTCGAGGACGAGCTGATCCGCTGGGCGCAGGCGCGCCTGCGGGCGATCGACGGATCAGGCGCGCCGGCGGGTGAGGCCGAGCAGGAGTAGCAGACCGAGGGCCACCGGGGCGCCGCTCCGCCGGCTGCTCGAGCAGCCGCAGCCCTTCTCGTCGCCGCTCCCTCCACCGCCGCCGTCGCTGACGCTCCCACCGTCGGTGCCGCCGTCCTCGCCCGTGCCGCCGTCGGGCGTCACCGGATCGCAGGCGTCGCCCGCGCCGTCGCCGTCGCTGTCCGCCTGATCGGGGTTGGGATCCGAGGGGCAGTTGTCGGTGCAGTCCGGGGCGAAGCCCGGCGGGGGCGTGGCGCTGCAGAAGGTCGAGGGCTCGGCCGGGTGGCCGTGACCGTCGCCGTCTCCGTCGAAGCAGTAGACCTGGGCCTCGCTCACGGTGGCGTCGACGTCGTCGCAGTCGGAGGCCGCCTCCACTCCGTCCCCGTCGACGTCCGGATCGCAGACGTCACCCAGGCCGTCGAGGTCGAGATCCTCCTGCCCGGGGTTGCTGGCCGCCGGGCAGTTGTCGTCGCCGTTCGTCACCCAGCCCATGGGCGGGCTGCCGCAGTAGGCGGTGGGCGCGCCCGGCTCGCCGTGGCCGTCGGCGTCCGCGTCGGGCCAGTGATCGACGCCCGCCTGGACCGAGGCGTCGAGATCGTCGCAGTCGCCGGTGGCGTCCACACCGTCGCCGTCGGCGTCGGCGTCGCAGGCGTCGCCCTCGCCGTCGCCGTCGAGGTTCGTCTGGAGGGGGTTGGGGGCGGCCGGGCAGTTGTCGAGCGGGTTGATCACTCCGTCGCCGTCCAGATCCCCCAGGGGGCCGTCGTCGTTGAGGGGGTCGAGGTAGTCGATCAGGCCGTCACCGTCTGCGTCGTCGTTGGTCGGGTCGCCGTCGCCGTCGTAGTCCTCGTCCGCAGTGGGGATCCCGTCGCCGTCGTCGTCGGGATCGAGGGCGTCGATGAGGGCGTCGCCGTCGCTGTTCGGGGTGGCTGTCCCCCCGAGGGTCTCCACGAAGTCACCCACGCTGTCGCCGTCGCTGTCGCCGAGGGAGGGGTCGGTGCCCAGGGTGCAGCGCTCGAGGTGGTCGGGGAGGCCGTCGCCGTCGCTCTCGACGCTCGCGCCGATGACCTCCACCGTCCGGACGCTCGAGTAGTCGGCGTCCTCCCAGGTGAAGGTGTCGAGGAAGTTCATGTCTCCCTTGCCCCCGCCGGTCGTGGGCTGGGTGTAGAAGTTGCCCCAAGCCCTCGCGTTCCCCGCGCTGGTGGTGGTGTGGGGCACCGCGGGCTGCGAGGGATCGCCCGAGCTGACGCCGGTGGGACCGGAGGTCTCGGCGCTCACCAGGCCGTTGGGCATCGTGGTTGCGCTCGACTGGACCAGCGCGTCGTTCCAGTACATCGAGGTGGGCCAGGCCGCGCCGTTGGCGTCGAGGCGGAAGATCCGCAGGCCCTCGTAGCAGGTCTCCATGTCCCCCGCCGCGTAGTGCAGCTCGCCCACCGTGAGCATCACCTGGCAGTCGTGGAGACCGTCGGCCACGTCGTTGCCGGCGTTGTCCCGGCCGTCCCAGGTGAAGCTGTTGCTGCCCGGGCTGACCTGGCCCACCCGGTGGAGGTCCGCCAGGCTGGAGAGGTCGAAGACCCCGTCGTCGTTCAGGTCACAGATCAGGTGGTAGGTGCCGGTGACGTTCGCCTCGAAGCCGAAGAGCGCGTCGTGGATCCCGGGGGTCACCAGGTCGCAGAGCGCGCCGGTGCTGGCGAAGCTCTCGGCGGTGAGCACGGGGGTCACGCTGGTGTGCGAGGCGATCGCCGGCGGGTTGAGGTAGATCGGGTACTCCGCGGGGAGGGTGTAGCCGAGCTGCGGCACGCTCACGCCCGGGTGGAGGCCGTTGCCCAGGACGCCGGCGCGGTTGGCGACGATCATGTAGATGTAGCCGGCCATGCCGTCGAGGCGCAGCTCGTAGACGAGGGTGTCGCTGGCCGAGCCCGCCGGGACCAGGGCGAAGACGCTGTAGTTCGCCGCCTCGGAGGGGGAGAAGCCTCCGGCGTTGAGCTGCCAGACCGTGGACCAGAGCCTCCCGAGGTGGAGGGCGCCGGTGCCGCTGTCCCGGACCGCCACGTCCCAGGGGACATAGGTGAAGGGAGGCTGCCCGGTCGCCGAGTAGAACTGATCCTCGGCGAGGGTGATCCGGTAGGCGCCGTTCTGCCCCGCCACCGGCGTGATGATCTCTCCCGAGGCGAAGGTCCCGAGCAGGGTGGCGTTGGGAGCGCGCACGTCGATGGACCCCCGGCCGTTCCAGACGATCACCTCCGTGCTCGCGTCGAGGATGTCCACGGCGAGCGTCACGTAGCGGTAGAGCCCCTGCGGAGCGGGCTGATCGGTCTGCGCGGAGCCCTCGGCCCGGGCCGGGGAGGAGGGGAGGGCGAGGGCGGAGAGCGCGAGCAGGAGCGCGAGCTTGCGAAGGTTCTTCATCACGAGACCCACCGGCATTTCCCCCCCAGCAGGCGGCCATTCTATCCTCACCGGGGAGGCGCCAGCGATGAGATTCCCCGAGTACGAGCAGCACGACGCCACCGGCCTGGCCGGGTTGATCCGTGACGGTGAGGTCAGCGCCGAGGAGGTGCTCGAGGCCGCGCTCGAGCGCCACCAGGCCCTGCACCCCCGGCTCAACGCCCTGATCTCCGACCTCTCCGCCCGCGCCCGTCAGCAGGCGAGGGGAGGCCTGCCCGAGGGCCCCTTCCGGGGGGTGCCCTTCCTCTTCA
The DNA here is from genome assembly GCA_029210625.1 of Deltaproteobacteria bacterium. Taxonomy (NCBI): domain Bacteria; kingdom Pseudomonadati; phylum Myxococcota; class Myxococcia; species Deltaproteobacteria bacterium. The sequence goes on from JARGFU010000037.1 coordinate 38,370, forward strand.
AGGATCTCCTGGCCTGGGAGGGTCACCCGATGACCTTCTGCGCCAACCTCCTGCGCGACAACGTGGCCCGGGAGACCCACCCGGTGGTCGAGAGGATGCTGGCCGCCGGCCTCAACGTCTTCGGCCGCACGAACTCCTCGGAGATGGGCCTCCTGCCCACCACCGAGCCGGCCCTCTTCGGCGCGACCCGCAACCCCTGGGATCTCGATCGCTCGCCGGGGGGCTCGAGCGGGGGCTCGGCCGCCGCGGTCGCCTCCGGGATCGTGCCGGCCGCGCACGCCAACGACGGGGGCGGGTCGATCCGGATCCCCGCCTCGGCCTGCGGCCTCTTCGGCCTCAAGCCCAGCCGGGGGCGGCACTCGACCACCACCCTCGATCCGCCGGACGGGCACGTGGTGGAGGGCGCGGTCACCCGCAGCGTCCGCGACAGCGCCGCGCTCCTCGATCTGATCCACGGCAACCGGCCCGGGGATCGCTTCTGGTGTCCGCCGCCGCAGGGGACCTTCCTCTCGGCGGTCGAGCGCGAGCCGCGCCGCCTGCGCATCGCCTTCAGCGACACCGACTTCCTCGGCCAGCGCGCCCACCCCGACTGCCGGGCGGCGGTGGAGGACGCCGCCCGCCTCTGCGAGAGCCTGGGCCACGAGGTGGTCGAGGCGCGCCCCGCGGTGGACGGCGAGGCCTACAACGAGGCCTTCGAGGTCCTCTGGAGCGCCGGGCCCGGGCTGATCATGCGCACCGCCCCGATCGAGGCGAAGAAGGCGGGCGCGCCGGAGCCCCTCCTGCGCCTCCTGAAGAACCGCCGCGTGCTGGGCGGCGCGCTGCGGGCCTTCACCCTGAAGACCGGCAAGCCGCCCCTCGAGCCCTTCACCCTGCGCCTGGCCCGCCTCGACGAGGTCTTCGGTCCCGGCTCGGTCTGGCTCGCCTACCAGACCTTCGAGGCCGCGCACCGGGTGATCGCGGGCTTCCTGCAGGAGTACGACCTCACCCTCACCCCCACCCTGGGGGAGCCGCCCTGGCCCACCGGTCACTTCGACCAGACGGGGAGCATCGAGGAGATGAAGGCGACCCTCCTGCGCTACGTCGGCTACACCCCCTTCGCCAACACCGGGGGCTTCCCGGCGATGAGCGTGCCCCTCTTCTGGAGCGAGGCGGGCCTGCCCATCGGCGTGCACTTCATGGGGCGCTTCGGGGAGGAGGAGCTCCTCTACTCCCTGGCCGGTCAGCTCGAGCGGGCTCGACCCTGGTTCGATCGGCGGCCTCCGACCCGGGCCTAGCTCCCGGGCGCTCTCTCCTCCTTCTTGGAGGGGAAGAGGCGGGAGAGGGCGCGGGCCAGGAAGGGGGTCGCCATCCCCACCGGCGCGCCGAGGCCCACCGCGAGGCCGGGATCGCCGAACTTGCCGTGGGCCGCCGAGGCGAGGACCACGCCGATGACGAGCTTCACCACGTCCTCGATGAAGCTCTCGCCCATGATCGAGACCACGCCGGTCATCACGAGGGCGAAGACGACCCCGCCGGCGAGGTGCCAGGGGGTGACGCCCTCCGCGCCGATCAGCCCGAAGGCCCAGGCCGCCCCGAGCTGGAGCCCGGCCATCACCGCCAGGAAGCCCAGCAGCCCGAGGCAGCCCAGGGCGAAGTCCTTCGCGGGAAATGGTTCGTCGGTCGCCATCGCGGCCAGCCTACCAGTGAGTAGATTTTGCTTGCAAAACCTACCGACCGGTAGATTACTGTCTCCCGTGGCCCGGCCCCGACTCGATCCCGATGGACCCTCGACCTCCGAGCGCCTGCTGGGCGCCGCGGAGAAGGCCTTCGCCCGCTTCGGCTTCGTCGAGACCCGCCTCGAGGACATCGCTCGCCGGGTGGGCATCACCCGCCCCTCGCTCCTCTACCACTTCGAGACCAAGGAGCGGCTCTACTCCGAGGTGGTCCGCCGCGCGGCGGTGCGCCTGCGGGTGGTGATGGAGGAGGCCATCGACGAGGGGGGCACCTTCGAGGAGCTCCTCGACCGCCTCTTCGAGCGCTACGTGCACTTCCTGGAGACCCACCCCGACCTCGCCCGGGTCCTCCTGCGCGAGGTGCTCGAGGGTCGAGCCTCGCGCACCCAGCTCCTCTCCCGGGAGATCGTCCCGCTCCTCGACTGGGTCTCCGGCGTCCTGGAGGTGCGGGGCGAGGAGATCATCCCCCCGGATCTTCCGGTGCGCGCCGCCGTCCTCCAGGTCTGCACCGCCGCCCTCGTCCAGGCCACCTCCGGAAGCTTCCGTGAGGAGGTCTGGGGTACCTCCGATCACTCGGGACAGCTCGCTCGAATCCTCTTCCTGGGTCCCTGATAGCCGGTCGTCGTTCACAGGAGACTCAAATGCGCTTCGAGCAGCTCCCGGTCAGCGAGCGGGCCACCCGCATCAACCGCGGCCTCGAGGAGGCCACCAACCGCTTCCTGCGCACCTACGATCGGGTGCTGGGCCTCGCGCACCTCGGCGGCCGCAAGGCGCCCTACGACGACGAGCACTACGAGTTCGTCGGCGGGGCGAGCGACACGCTGCGGCGCAAGGTCTACGACAAGAGCCTGCGCCTGCTCTGGAAGGCCGAGAAGAACGCGCCCTACCTCTCCTTCAAGGACGCCAGCGAGGTCGAGAAGTCGCTCGTCGCCTCGGCCGAGAAGTCCCTCTCGAGGGAGGAGAGCGAGGTCCGCGCGCAGCTGACCCTCCCGGAGTTCAAGGCCCGCCTCGACGCCGAGTACACGCCCCGGCAGAAGCAGGCGATCGTGAACATCCTCACGCCCATCGGGCACGGCGAGGCCTACGCCTGGCTGGTGAGCGCCGAGCTGCTCGGCAGCGTGAAGAGCACCGGCGCCCGGGCGGCGCTGACCATGCAGGTCCTCGAGGAGGCCAAGCACTTCGTCGTGCTGCGCGAGCTCATCCAGGCCTTCGACGTGCCGGTGCCCCGCCAGAGCGCCTGGGAGTACCTCTTCCTGGAGCGGGTGCTGAAGGCCGACGGCCTGGAGAAGTTCTTCGGCATGAACATCCTGGTCGAGGGCATCGCGCTCTCCCTCTTCGGGGTGCTCGGTCACCTGCCCGGGCTCGAGATGCTCGCCCTCTTCCACCTCGACGAGGCTCGCCACACCGGCCTGCCCACCAACTACTTCTCCGAGTTCCCCATGGGCCCCTGGGAGAAGCACAACCCGCGGGCCCGGCTCGCCCGCCTGAACATGCTCCTGCCCGCGCTGGCGCTGATCCCCCACCTGGAGGAGGACTTCGCCGAGCTCGGCATCGACGCCCTCGAGTTCGGGGGCTCCACCCTGCGCAAGGTGGCCGCCCTGGTCGAGAAGAGCGGCTACCCGCTGCCGCTGCCGCGCCCGCTGCTGATGGGCGCCCTCAACGAGCTCTTCAACCTCTACGGACGAGCCACCCGCACGGGCCACCACCACGTCGACTACCTCGCCGCGGAGGTGACCCGCGATCCCGCTCAGCTCGAGGTCGAGCGGGAGCTCTTCGGGGCCGCCTGACCTAGGGGTTGGGGTTCGTGATCCGGACGGCGTAGGTGTTGGCGTCGTCCACCGCCAGCTTCAGCCAGTAGCCCTTCCGGGGGTGGAGCTTGCCGCAGAGGATGGGATCGGAGTCCCAGGTCTCCTGGAAGTAGTTGGCCCCGTCGTAGGCGTAGATCGAGGAGTAGATCCAGCCGGCGAGGACCGCGTTCTCCCAGGTGTTGACCGTCTCGCCGCCGCCGGGGTTCTGCACGATCTGGAGCGACGAGAGGAGCACCGCGTCGGGGTGGGGGTTCGCCAGGAGGTTCATGCCCTTCTGGAGGGGCACCTCGACGGTGCTGCCGTTGGTGGTCGGGGTGGAGTCGCCCGGTGGGGTGAGGTTCTCGCCGCCGGCCATGCCCAGCCAGTAGCCGTAGCCGTCGTGGACCTGCCCGGAGGGGCCGGTGTCCGAGTAGGCCCCCGACCAGTCACCGACGCCGCTCGAGACCCAGTACATGCAGGAGCTGACGCCGAAGACGCCGCTGCAGGTGTTGGTGGCGCCGAGGTTGTTCTCGTTGCCGCCGATGTTCCAGCCCGCGTGGACGGTGGACTGGGTCTTGTCGGTGTCGACCCCCAGGAGGCTGGCGACGGGGCCGACGTTCGAGAAGTCGTCCACCGCCCTCACCTGCACGTAGTAGCGGGTGTTCGAGTCGAGGCCCGTCAGGGTGATCGTCTCGGTGGCGGTGGCGGCCACGCTGGGGGTGTAGGCGTCGTCGAAGACGAGGGCGTCGGCCCAGTTGCCCGAGGAGATCGCCTCGTAGCCGTAGCGCACCATGTAGGCCGTGGGGTTGCCCGAGGTCCCGGTGCAGTCCTCGTAGGGGGCCACGAAGGCGATCGTGATCGTGGTGTCGGTCTGAGTGGTCACCCGCAGGTCGGCGGCGGCGCAGGGCGCGTCGGAGTCGACCAGGGAGGGCTGGTGGGGACCGGTCGCCACGCCCGCGGCCCAGTTGCCGTTGCTGTCCCGGCTGAAGACCTCGAACCAGTAGTCCTGGCCGTTGGTCAACCCGGTCGCGATCGTCGAGGTGCCGGCGCCCACGTACTGGATGGTGCTGGTGCCCAGGGTGTTGCCCTGCAGGTAGGTCGTGCCCTCGGCCGGCTGGTCGGCGATGGCGACGGTGTTGCGCAGGATCATCACCTCGGCGAGGTCGCCGTCGCCCGGGTTGCTCCAGTTCAGGGTGATCTGGGTGTTGGCCGGGGAGACGCCGCCCCAGGTCGCGTCACCCGGAGACTGGTTGTCGATGGTCAGGGTGTCCGAGCCGGTGTCGCTGCCGCTCACCGCGTTGCC
>JARGFU010000038.1 GCA_029210625.1 Deltaproteobacteria bacterium
GTACACGCCGCCGTCAAGCGCCGGTATCGGTCATCGGGAGGATGCGGGTCGATTCCCTGGTAACGCGATGCGTCATTACGTTGGGGTGGGCCGGTGGCCAGCTTCGGAGCCCTTCTGCTAGTTTCCGCGCCATGCACCGCTCGATCGTCGTATTCGCTCTCCTCGCCCCCCTCCTCTCCGTCTCCCTCGGTGGCAGCGGCTGCAGCTGTGACGGCCCGGAGGTCAACCGCACCTCCGGCACCCTCGAGCTGGGGACCGGCAACCTGCAGTTCGGTCGGGTCTGCGTGGGCGACACGGCGATCTTCAACCTCGAGGTGCGCAACGACGGGAACGTGCCCCTGCACATCTCCGGCGCGGTGGTCGTGGGCTCCGGGGTCTTCGCGGTCGAGTCCTTCCCCGAGACCCTCGCCGCGGCCTCGAACCAGGCCGAGGCGATCGGGACCATCCGGGTGACCTTCACCCCCTCGGGCGAGGGCGAGTTCTTCGCGGACCTGGTGGTCTCCAGCGACGATCTCGAGCGCCCCGAGGTCACCGCCCGGCTCTCGGGCTCGGGGGACGGCGGCGCCCGGGTCGACTTCAACTTCCTCTGCGAGTCGGCCAGCGGCGCGAGCCTCGAGGACTGCCCGGCCACCCTCTCCTTCGGCGACGTGGGCGTGGATCTCTCCAAGGAGATCCCCCTGGTCATCGAGAACGCCGGCTGCGCCCTGCTGCGGGTCGACAGCATCGTGATCCAGGACATCGGGGGCAGCGGCCCCGCGCCGGGTTTCTCCCTGACGGCCCCCGAGACCCCCTTCAACGTCACCAACGTGATCCAGCAGACGGTGGTGCCGACCCTCACCCCCACCGCGGCGGACACCTACGTCGGCCGGCTGATCCTCGACTACACCGACGCCGGCAACTCGACCAGCGACACCGCCTCCCTCTCCATGGTGGGCACCGGGGTGCAGCTCCAGCTGCTGGTGCGGCCCCCCTCGTTCAACTTCGCCGAGGCGGACATCAGCACCCCCCAGACCCAGACCTTCACCATCGAGAACACGGGCGGCCTGGCCGGCGAGATCGTCTCCATCGCCCTCGAGACGGGGGACCCCGAGTTCACGGTCACCCCGCCCACGACCATGCCCGCGCCGATGGCGGCCTTCGGCACCGTCGAGTTCGACGTGACCTACACCCCGGTGGACGCCGAGCCCGATCAGGACGCGGTCCTGATCGTCACCGGCTTCGGCGCCCTGAACCCGGTGCCCGTCGCCGGCGGCCCCGTGCCCTCGATCGAGGTCACCCCCTCGACGACCATCGACTTCGGCACCGTGCCCACCGCCGGCACCGCCTCCCAGGTGGTCACCATCGCCAACGTCGGCCAGGCCGATCTGAACGTCACGGGCTTCAACTTCACGGTGAACCCCTCCGACGTCTTCTCCCTGGCCTCGGCGCCGCCCCTCCCGCAGGTCGTCGCCCCCGGCGCCTCCTTCGACATCACGGTGCAGTTCGACGACGACCCGGGCATCGGCCGCGACGCCAACGGCGCCGGCCAGAGCGAGGTCGGTGAGCTGGCCATCGCCAACGACGACCCGGCCTACGCCACCCTCGGCGGCGAGTACCTGCTCTTCATCGACACCGACACCCAGGCCAACCACGTGCCCCTGGCCAACATCCGCACCTTCGTCGCGGGCACCGAGTGCTTCGCCCAGCCCTGCAACCTCGACGTCTGCGCCGCGGGCGGGGCCGAGGTCGCCGCCTTCGACGGCACCGGCTCCTCGGATCCCGACAACGACACGCTGCTCTACCTCTGGGAGATCACGCAGGTCCCGACCGGCGGCACCGAGACCCTGAGCTCGACCAACGCCCCGACCACCCAGCTCGCCCCGACCTTCCCCGGGCGCTGGACGGTGCGGCTCACCGTCGAGGATCCCTACGGCAACACCGCCACCGCCCTGAGCGAGCTCTCGGTCTCCCGCACCGGCTGCTAGCCCGGATGAGCGCTGCAGCGTCGACGCCCGCCGACGAGGGCCTCCTCGTCCTGCGAGCCGCCCGGCGCCACGTCTGGCTCCTCGAGGAGGAGGGCCCCCGGCGCCACCGGGTGCGCGGGGGCGAGCGCCTCGTCCCCGGGGATCGGGTGATCCCGGCCGCGGACGGGGCCATCGACGGCCCCGCCGAGCGGCGCAACGCGCTGGAGCGGCGGACGGTGAAGGGCGACCGCCTCCTGGCGGCCAACCTCGACGGCCTGCTCATCCTGCTGGCCCACGGCACCCGCGACGGGGGAGAGGGCTTCATCGCCCGCTGCGTGGCCGCTGCGGCCGCCGAGGGCATCGAGCCCCTCCTGGTCTTCAACAAGGCCGATCTCGACACAGAGGGCGACCTGGGGGCCCGGATGGCGCTCCATGAGCGCCTCGGCTTCCGGGTCCTGCGGGTCTCCGCCCAGAGCGGTGAGGGCCTCGAGGCCCTGGAGGCGCTCCTGGCGGGCAAGGTCACCGCCCTGGTCGGCTTCTCGGGGGTCGGCAAGTCGACCCTGATCAACGCCCTCGACCTCGAGGCCGAGATCCCCGAGGGGGATGTCGACGAGAAGGGGAGGGGCCGCCACACCACCACCCTGGGCCAGGCCTATCCCTGGAAGGGGGGAGCGCTGATCGATCTGCCCGGGATCCGCTCCTTCGGCCTCCTCTCCGAGGACGGAATCGACGCCGCCTTCCCCGAGCTCGCCGGCCTGGCCGAGGGCTGCCGCTTCGCCGACTGCCAGCACCTCACCGAGCCCGACTGCGCCGTCCTCGAGGCGCTGGAGGCGGGGGAGGTGGAGGAGGAGAGGTTGGAGGTGTGGAGGGGGATCCGGGAGTCGGTGGAGAGCGATGGAGAGGGGCGCTGGTAGCGTCCTTCTCGCCGTCCGTATTCGTACACGTACACGTGCCCGTACACGGCTTTTCCTCGGGGCGAGGTCGGCGCCGACGGGTTCGATGGAGAACCCGTGGACGTGTACGTGGACGTGTCCGTGGACGGCTCGTGCGTCGAGCTAGCGGCGCGCCAGCTTCGTCGGGTCGTCGTGCTCTGCGGCAGCCACGGCGCTGCCGCTCACCTGCGCCGAGAGCGGAGCCTCCCTCACTGCCTCTCGCGAGGTATCCACCAGCGGCGACCAGTAGAGGCCGAAGACGAGGGTCGGGATCAACATCGCGCCGGCCAGGGCTGCGGTGCTCCAGCCGATCCGCACCGGCGTGGGATCGACGGCCTTCTCGAGGTACATCGCCCGCACGATCTTCGCGTAGTAGAAGAGGCTGATGGCCCCGTTGAGGGCGCCGACCAGGGCGAGGATCCACATCAGGGAGCCGCCCTTCAGGATGACGGCGTAGAAGACGTAGAACTTCCCGATGAAGCCGGCCAGGGGCGGGAGGCCCGTGAGGCTGAAGAGGAAGGCGGCCAGGGTGAAGGCGGCCCAGGGAGCCCGCTGCGAGAGGCCCCGATAGCCCTCGACGGTCTCGGTGCCCAGGCGGGTGCCGATGGCGGAGACGATGGCGAAGGCGCCGAGGTTCATGAAGAGGTAGATGATCGCGTAGACGATCACCGCCTCGACCCCCAGGACGGTGCCGGTGGCCAGGCCCATCAGCATGGTGCCGGCGTGGGCGATGGAGGAGAAGGCCAGCATCCGCTTGACGTTCTCCTGCCGCAGGGCGGTGATGTTGCCCACGGTCATGGTGGCCATGGACATCAGGGCCAGGATCTCCATCCAGGGGAGGCTGCCCAGGCTCTGCACCGTGCCCGCGGCCCAGGCGGCCGGATCGTGGCTGGTGAAGATCCCGAAGAAGAAGCGGATCATCAGGGCCAGGCCGGCGGCCTTCGGGCCCACCGAGAGGAAGGCCGTGAAGGGGGTCGGCGCGCCCTCGTAGGCGTCGGGCGTCCAGAGGTGGAAGGGCGCCGCGGCGATCTTGTAGCCGAAGCCCACCAGGACGAAGACCGTCGCGGTGGCCAGGGCCAGCTTGATGGCGGTCGGATCGCCGAGGGTCGAGACCTCGCCCATGGCCCGGGCGAAGCCCGCCTGCAGGTCGACCAGGCTGGTGCCGCCGCAGAGGCCGTAGAGGATCGAGAAGCCGTAGAGCATGGTGCCCGTGGCCACCCCGCCGAAGATGACGTACTTCAGCGCACCCTCGGCGCTCGGCCGGTTGCCCTTGCGGTAGCCGGTGAGCACGTAGCTCACCAGGGAGACCAGCTCGAGGGAGAGCACGATCATCAGCAGATCGGTCGAGGCCGGCAGGAGGAGCAGGCCGAGCACGATGGTGAGCAGCAGGGCGTAGAACTCCCCGATCCGCGAGGTGGGGATCTCGCGGTAGTCCGGCACCATCACGATCACGACGAGGGTCGAGAGCAGGGCGAAGGCCCGGAAGAACCACGCGAAGGCGTCGTGGACCAGCAGCCCGTTGAAGAGGCTGGCCGGCTCCCAGGCCCGCATCGCGAAGAGGAGGCCGGTGGCGACCAGGAGGACCACCACGACCGCCGCGGTGTGGATCACCCGGGCTGCCGTCGACTTCTTCAGGAAGAGGTCGAGGAGGAAGAGGCCCAGGATGCCCGCGATGACCACGATCTCGGGGAGAACGTAGGCGAAGGAGCCCTGGTTGTCGGCGATGAGCTGCGCTGCGTTCTGCACGTTCGTGGCCCCGCTACTTCAGGAGAGCGAAGAGGCCGACGTTGACCATCTCGAAGATGGGCGCGGGCCAGAAGCCGAGGACGATGGTGACGATGGCGAGCGGGTAGAGGGTCAGCCGCTCGATCCAGACCACGTCGGGGAGCTTCTCGTACTTGGTGTTGAAGCCGCCGAGGAAGACCCGCTGGATGGCCCAGAGGTAGTAGGCGGCGGTGATGATCACCGCGGTGGCCGAGATGGCCACGTAGATCGTCTGCTGGGCGAAGGCCCCGAGGAAGACCGTGACCTCGCCGATGAAGCCCGCGAGGCCCGGCAGGCCCAGGGAGGCGAAGAAGGCCAGGCCCATCAGGCCCGTGTACTCGGGCACCTGCTTGGCCAGGCCGCCGAAGCCCTCGATGTTCCGGTGGTGTGCCCGGTCGTAGACGACCCCCACAATCAAGAACAACATGGGGGAGACGACGCCGTGGGCGATCATCACGAACATCGCGCCGGAGAGGCCCTGCGGCGTGAGCGCCGAGAGGCCCAGGAGGACGAAGCCCATGTGGCTCACGGAGGAGTAGGCGATGAGCTTCTTCAGGTCGGTCTGGCCCATGCAGACCATCGCCGCGTAGACGATGGAGACCGTGCCGATGACCGGCAGCAGGGGGACGCCGCCCTCGAAGCCCGCGAAGAACTCGGTGCTCTCCGGCAGGAAGCCCAGGCAGAAGCGGAAGATGCCGTAGCCGCCGGTCTTCAGGAGGATGCCCGCCAGGATGACCGAGATGGGGGTGGGGGCCTCGACGTGGGCGTCGGGGAGCCAGGTGTGGAAGGGGAAGATCGGCACCTTGATCGAGAAGCCGATGAAGAGGCCCAGCCAGACCACGTGGGTGAAGGTGAAGCCGAGGATCGGATCCACCGAGGCGTAGACGCCGCTCTGGGCGGCCCACTTCCAGCCGACCATCGAGAAGGTGTGGGCGACATCGGTGCCGTCCACCAGCTTCCAGGCCGGGGAGTTGTAGTAGAGGGCGATGATCGCGAGCAGCATCAGCACGCTGCCGGCGAGGGTGTAGAGGAAGAACTTGATCGCCGCGTACTCCTTGCGCGGGCCGCCCCAGATGCCGATGAGGAAGTACATCGGCAGGAGCATCACCTCCCAGAAGACGTAGAAGAGGAAGACGTCCTGGGCGAGGAAGGTGCCGTACATGCCGGTCTGCAGGATCAGGAACATCACCTGGTAGCCGGCCACGGCCCGACGGGAGAAGTGGTGGTCGTCGGCGTGCTCGTGGGGGATGGAGGCCACCCAGGCGATGAGGCTGATGAAGCCCGTCAGCAGGATGAGCGCGATGGAGAGCCCGTCCACGCCGAGGAAGAACTCGACGTTGAAGGAGCGGATCCACACGAAGTGGTCGACGAATTGCAGCTCGGAGGTGCCGGTGTCGAAGCCGCCCCAGGCCACCAGGGCCATGACGAAGGCACCGAGGGTGCCCAGGCCGGCGACGCCGCGGGCGAAGTTGTCGAGCGCGGTGCTCGGGCCCGACCTGCCGAGGGCCGCGCGCCCGATCCAGCCCAGGAGGATCACGAGGGCCGCGGCGAAGGGGATGAAGACGACGCCAGTCAGGATGCCTTGGAAGAGCATGAGGCTTTCTCTCTTTGCGTTGGCGTTTGCGCGCCAGGAAGCGCGCTAGAAGAGCACGTAGTTGAGGACGACGATGACCAGCGCACCGCCGAGAACCGAGTAGAAGTAGGTGCGCACCGTGCTGGCCTGGAGCTCGGTGAGCCCCTTGCCGGCGCGGTCCAGGACGCGGGCCACGCCGAGCACGGCCCCGTCGACGCCGATGCGATCGACGGCGCTCATGGACTCGCAGACGATGCGGCCGGTGTGGCCGACGACGTTCACCGCCCCGTCCACGACCCACTTGTCGAAGGCGGCGGCGGCGCGGGTGGCCTTCATGAAGGGCTGGATGATCAGCCAGTCGTAGAGCTCGTCCACCCGGTACTTGTCGTAGAGCAGCCGGTAGACCGGCCCGTAGACCGAGGCCTTCAGGGGCAGCGGGCCGAAGGAGGTGTCCTGGTTCTCGGCCAGCGCGTCGCGCAGGGCCATGCCCTTGCCCTCGTAGAAGTAGCGCGCCACGAAGTAGCCACCGATGGGAACCACCAGGCCGCCCACGATGATGAGGGTCCACTCGATGCCCACCGGATGCTCGCCGAGGGCGGCGAAGGCCAGCAGCGGCTCGGAGCCCGCCATCACCGGGGAGAGGAAGGCCTCCAGCCAGGGGTGGAAGCCCAGGGCGTGGGGCAGGCCGAGGAAGAGGGTGAGGATCGAGAGCACGGCCAGGAAGACCAGCACCCAGGTCATCGACCTCGGCGACTCGTGGGGGAGGCCGCCGTGGTGGCCGTGGTCGTCCCCGTGCTCCTCGCCGTGCGCCTCGTGGACCTCGCCCCGGTACTCACCCTTGAAGGTGAAGACGTAGGAGCGCCACATGTAATAGGCGGTGCCCATCGCGCCGATGAGGCCGAGGAGCCAGGGGATCCAGCCGGGGACCAGGAGGTTCTCGCCGGTGAGCGCCTTCCAGAGGATCTCGTCCTTCGAGTAGAAGGCGTTGGCGATGGGCAGGCCCACGATGGCGATGGTCGCCACCAGGTAGGTCCAGGCCGTGATGGGCATGAGCTTCTTCAGGCCGCCCATCTTCCGCATGTCCTGCTCGTGGTGGCAGCCGTGGATCACCGAGCCCGAGCCGAGGAAGAGGCAGGCCTTGAAGCAGGCGTGGTTGAGCAGGTGGAAGATGCCCAGCCAGTAGGCGCCGATGCCGACGCCGACGAACATGTAGCCGAGCTGGGAGACCGTCGAGTAGGCCAGCACCTTCTTGATGTCGTGCTGGAAGAAGCCGATGGTCGCGGCCAGCAGGGCCGTCGTCGCGCCGACCATGGCGACCACGGTCATGGCGATGGGCGAGAGCGAGTAGAGGAAGTTCAGCCTCGCCACCATGTAGACGCCGGCGGTGACCATCGTCGCCGCGTGGATGAGCGCGGAGACGGGGGTCGGGCCGGCCATGGCGTCGGGGAGCCAGACGAAGAGGGGTATTTGGGCCGACTTCCCGGTGGCGCCGATGAAGAAGAGGATGCCGATGATGGCCATCAGGGGCAGGCCCCAGAAGGTCATGCTCACCAGCCGCACCGCCACGCCCGTCTCCTGGATGACGATCTGGTTGCGCAGCTCGCGGAAGTTCAGGGTGGGGCCGACCGGGATCTCGGTCTGGCTCGCGCCCACCACCATCGTGGGGGCGGCGGCCTCGTGGCGCATGGCCTTGGCGCCCTCCTGGGGCCGCCAGTCGCCGCCGACGAAGTTGCCGCCGAGGGCCCAGAAGAGGGCGAAGAGGCCGAGGATGAAGCCGAAGTCACCGAAGCGGTTGACGATGAAGGCCTTCGAGCCGGCCTTGGCCTTCTCGACGTCCTGGTGCCAGAAGCCGATGAGGAGGTAGGAGGCGAGCCCCACGCCCTCCCAGCCGAAGAACATCACCAGGAAGTTGTCGCCCATGACGAGCAGCAACATCGAGAAGACGAAGTAGTTCAGGTAGACGAAGAACTTCCAGTAGATGGGGTCTCCGTGCATGTAGCCCACGGAGTAGATGTGGATGCCCGTGGCGATGGTGAGGATGATCAGGACCATCACCATCGAGAGGGGGTCGATGGCGAAGGCCATCTCCACGTTCAGGCTGCCGGCCGAGAACATCGACCAGACCGTGTCGCCCAGGTAGCGCTGATCGACCGGCTGCCCCAGGAGGGTGGGGAGCACGGAGAACCAGGCGTAGAGGGTCGCCAGAACCATCACCCCGACGGCGATGGACGAGGCGATGTTCTCCTTGCCGGCGCGCTGCAGCCGGGCGCCGATGGCGAGGTTGATGGCGGCGCCGAGGAGGGGGAGGGCCGGGATGATCCAGAGGAGGTGGTTCGTCCCGACGAGGGCTTCCGTCGGGAAGGCCGCGGCCTCTGCGGCGGCCTCGTGGGCCGCCTCCGTTCCGGCGAGCAGGAGCGTGATGAGGGCGTTCATTCAGTTCACCAGATGCGGTCGGTGGCGAGCGACTCGAGGGTGGGGCCGCGCTGGGCCTCGAGGGTGTCCACGTCGATGGTGTGGGCGTTCTGGTAGAGCGCCAGCACGATGGCCAGGGCCACGGCCGCCTCGGCGGCGGCCAGGACGATGACGAAGAGGGCCAGGATCTGGCCGGTGACGCCGGCGGAGAGGCCCTCGACGTAGCGGCCGAAGGCCACGAAGTTCACGTTGGCGGCGTTGAGGATCAGCTCGACGCCCATCAGCAGCCCGATGGCGTTCTTGCGGCTCATCACGCAGATGAAGCCGAAGACGAAGAGGACCGCGCCGAGGATCAGGTAGTGGGTCAGCCCGATGGCAGGAAGCATGGTGTCGTTCTCCTCGCGTCAGGCCCGGGGGCCAGCCTCGTCGGCGTCGGGGCGGACCTCCTTGCGGACGACGATCACCGCGCCGATGATCACCGCCACCAGGAGCACCGAGGCCACCTCGAAGGGCAGCAGGTAGGTGGTCAGGAGGGCGTGCCCGAGAGAGGCCGTGGACTCGGTCGGGGCGCCGACCGCGGCCACGCTCCAGCCGGTCTGACCGAGGCCGTAGGCCAGCAGGCCCAGGAGCAGTACGCCGAGGCCCACGGCCACCGGGAGCTTCACCGAGGGGTTGGTCACCACGTCGGTGCCGATCCGGTTGGTGAGCATCACCGCGAAGAGGATCAGCACCAGGATGCCGCCGATGTAGACGGCGACCTGGGTGACGGCCAGGAAGTCGGCCGAGAGAAACACGAAGATCGCCGCGATCGCGCCGAAGGTGCCCAGGAGGGAGAGGCCGGCGTAGATGATCTTCGGGTGCAGGGCCGTCAGGGCCGCCGTGGTCACCGCGAGGGCGGCGAAGACGTACCAGAGGAGGGTGGTCAGGTCGGTGGCGGGCGCTCGCTCGAACGCCGCGCCGCCGGCGGGGGCCAGCTTCGCGACGGCCACCAGGGTCAGGCCCAGGAGAGCGAGGACGCCGAGGATGGTCAGGATGTGCTTGCTCATGAGGCGTCGGCCTCCAAGGCGGGCTCGGCCTCGGGCGCTGCCTCAGGCTCGGGCTCCGGCTCGGGATCGGGGAAGACGGGGGGCGGGGCGTCCCAGGGCTTGATGATGCCGGAGAGGATCGAGCCCAGCGGCTTGCGCTGGTAGCTGTCGACGCCCTTCTCGACCTTGTAGGGGGGGACGCCCTGCACCGGGTCCGAGATGAAGCGGAAGGTGAGGTTCTCCATCGCGAGGGCGGAGGCCTCGAACTCGGGGGTGTGCTGGATGGCCCCCGTGGGGCAGTTCTCGGTGCAGAGGCCACAGAACATGCACTTGGCGATGTCGATGTCGAAGCGCGTCATGTAGCGCTCCTTGCCCTTGCCCTCGATGTCGATCCGGATGCAGTCGATCGGACAGTCCTTCTGGCAGGCCTGGCAGGCCGTGCAGATGTCCATGTCGACCTCGAGGAAGCCTCGATAGCGGTCGGGCAGGGTGTCCCGGACCGGGACCTCGGTGCGGTCCGGGTACTGCACCGTGATCGGGCGCCGGAACATGTAGGAGAGCGTGATGCTCATCCCGTGCCAGATGGTCCGGGTGCTGTTCTTGATGTTGGCGAAGTAGCCAGAGCCTACCTGTGCGCGCATCAGAAGTTCTCCAGGCTCGGGGTGTCACCGGAGAGCTCGAAGTTCCGGTAGGTCTGGCGCAGGAAGGCGAAGAGCAGCCCGGCGCTGACGAGCGTGAGCAACCCCGGGAACATCCACTTCAGCGACGGGACCTCGTACAGGACGAGCTCCCAGGCCGCGGTGAGGATGACCAGCAGGATGCCGACGGGCACCAGGTACTTCCAGCACAGGGCCATCATCTGATCGATGCGCAGGCGGGGCAGGGTCCAGCGCAGCCAGAGGACCACGAAGACGCCCACGCTGACCTTGGCCAGCAGCACGAGGAGCGAGACGAAGGTCCACACGAGAGCCCAGCCATCGAAGGCGCCGTCGGCGATGATCGGAGCCGTGAACCGGTCGTTCAGGAAGGGGAGCTGCCAGCCGCCGAAGAAGAGGACCACGCCGACGATGTTCATGATCCAGATGTTGGCGAACTCGGCCATGAAGAAGGCCGAGAAGCGGAAGCCGGAGTACTCGGTGTTGAAGCCCGAGACGAGCTCGGACTCGGCCTCGGGGAGGTCGAAGGGCGTCCGGTTGCCCTCGGCCAGCGCCGCGGTGGCGTAGAGGAAGAAGGCCACGAAGTGCATCGGGCTGTGCACCAGGTACCACTCCCAGGGCCACGGACCCTGCGCCGCGACGATGCCGCCGAGGGAGAGGGTGCCGGCGGAGAGGGCGACGACCATGAAGGTCAGGGCCACCGGGATCTCGTAGGAGATGATCTGCGCGGCGGAGCGGAAGCCGCCGAGCAGCGACCACTTGCTGTTCGACGCCCAGCCCGAGACCAGGATGCCCACCACCTCGATGGAGGTGACGGCCATCAGGTAGAAGAGGGCCAGGTTCATGTCGGCGATGGTCGAACCGGCCGCGAAGGGCAGGACGACGACCGAGGCGCACAGGCCGACCATCACCAGGTGAGGCCCGAGCCGGAAGAGCAGGTGGTCGGCCTCGGCGGGGATGAGGTCCTCCTTGAGGAAGAGCTTCACGCCGTCGGCGATCCAGACGAAAAAGCCGTGGGGGCCGGCCCGGTTGGGGCCGATCCGCGACTGCATCCGGGCCGAGACCTTCCGCTCCAGCCAGGTGCTGATGCCCGCGAAGAGCGGCAACACCAGCACGAAGAAGAGCAAGCAGATGAAGGCCAGCATGACCCCCGCGTAGAAGATCTGGGTGTACTCCCAGGTGGCCGGGTCGTGCTCGAGGAGCTGGATGAGCTTGTCAGCGAAGGCTTGCACGCGCGTTTCTCCGGAGAATTCGCTAGCGGTCGATCTCGGGGGCGACCACGTCGATGGAGGCGAAGAAGGCGATGAGGTCCTGGATCATCAGGCCTCGCGAGATCTTCTCGACGATGGTCATGACGGCGAAGGAGCCGGTGCGGGCCCGCACCCGGTAGGGGTTCTCGCCGCCGTCGGCGACGACGTAGTAGGCCATCTCGCCTCGGGCGCTCTCGATGCGCGACTGGGCCTCGTTCGCCTTGGGCTTGAGCTTGCGGGGCACCTTGGCCGCGACGAACTCGCCCTCGGTGGGGTACTTCTCGATGGCCTGGCGCAGGATCCTGGCGGACTGGAGGATCTCGCGCACCCGCATCAGCCAGCGGTCGTAGCAGTCGCCCACCGTGCCACGCTCGCCCCGGCCCACCGGGACCTCGAAGTCGAAGTCGGGGTAGACGCCGTAGGGCACGTCGCGGCGCAGATCCCAGTCGACGCCGGAGGCGCGCAGGTTGGGGCCCACCAGGCCGAAGGCGATGGCCTCCTTGGCGCTGATCGGCGCGATGTTCGCCAGACGCTGGACGTAGATCTCGTTCTCCGTGATGAGGCGGTTGAACTCGATCATGATCGGCTCGAGGTGGTCGAGGAAGCGGGAGAGCTTGTCGAGCCAGCCGATGGGCACGGGCGCGGAGACGCCGCCGATCCGCATGTAGTTGTAGGTGAGGCGGGCGCCGCAGAGCTCCTCGAGGAGATCGTTGGCGTACTCCCGCTCCCGGGTGGCGTGGAGCAGCGGGGTCACGGCGCCGATGTCGGTGGCGTTGGTGCCCACGGCGATCATGTGGGAGGCGATGCGGCAGAGCTCACAGGCCAGCACCCGGCAGTACTCGGCCTGCTGGGGGACCTCGATGCCCTGGAGCCGCTCGATGACCCGGGCGTAGCCCTCGTTGGCGAACATCGCCGCCACGTAGTCGATGCGATCGGTGTAGGGCATGTAGCCGTGGTACGTGCACTTCTCGCCGATCTTCTCGAGGGAGCGGTGCAGGTAGCCCACGTCGGGGATGGCCCGGGTGATGACCTCACCGTCGGTCTCGACGACCAGGTTGATCACGCCGTGGGTGGAGGGGTGCTGCGGCCCGAAGTTGATCAGCAGGTCGTCGCCGGGGGCGTCCTGCCGCTGGATGCTCAGCTGGCTCACGATGCGCTCTCCTCGCTGCTCTCGCCCTCGCCGGTGGCCGCGGCGAGCTGGGCCGCGGTCTCGGCCGCGATCTGCCGCAGCTTCTCGTCGACCCGGGTGAAGCCATCGATGGGGGAGGGCCGGTCGTGGGAGATGCCGTGGTACTCGGTGGGGTCCTCGTAGTCCTTCCGCAGGGGGTGCCCCTCCCAGTCGTCCGGCAGCATGATCCGGCGCAGGTCCGAGTGGCCCTCGAAGTCGACACCGAAGAGGTCCCAGACCTCCCGCTCGAGCCAGTTGGCCACCGGCCAGAGCCCCTCGAGGGTGGGCACCTTCGGGGCCGCCCGGTCGAGCTCGACCTTCAGCACGATGCCGTGACGGTGCTGGTAGGAGAAGAGGTGGTAGACCATCCGGATGAGGGACTCGTCGGGGTAGTCGACGGCCGTCTCGTCCTGGAGGAAGTCCATCTCCAGGCCGGCGGTGTCCTTCAAGAACCCGGCGATCTCGAGGAGGTCCTCGGCCTTCAGGGTGAGGAAGGGATCGAGGGTCTCCGAGAGCTCGCCCACCTTCTCTCCGAAGGTGGCCTTCAGCTGCTCGACGATCTCCTGCACGGTCATGACTGCGTCCCCTCCCTGCGAGCGCGCATCTTGTCGGCCCAGCGCTCCTTCGTGACGAGGCTGTGGATCTTCATCAGGCCCTCGGTGAGGGCCTCGGGGCGGGGCGGGCAGCCCGGGACGTAGACGTCGACCGGGATGATCTTGTCCACGCCCTTCACCACCGAGTACGAGAGCTGGAAGAGCCCGCCGCAGGTGGCGCAGGAGCCCATCGAGATCACGTACTTGGGCTCGGGCATCTGGTCGTAGAGGAGCTTCGCCCGCTCGGCCATCTTGTAGGTGAGGGTGCCGGCGACGATCATCAGGTCGCTCTGCCGGGGGGTGGCCCGGAAGACCGCTCCGAAGCGCTCGAGGTCGGCGCGGGGCCCGCCGGTCTGGAGCAGCTCGATGCCGCAGCAGGCCAGCCCGAAGAGCAGGTACCAGACCGAGTTCTTCCGGGCGAGGTTGATCAGGTCGTCGATCTGCGAGGTGTTGGCGAAGAGGATCTCACCTCCACCTTCCCCCGCCGAGTCGTAGCGCTTGCTCATGATGATGGGCTCCTGTCGAGGGGAGCTGGATGGAGAGATTCCTAGGCCGCCTTCTTCAGCTTGGCGGCGTCGTCGGCGTCGGTGCGGCTGTTGATGTCCGCGATGGTGTTCTTCACCCAGGCCAGGTCGCCGCTGGCCCAGACGTAGGCGAGGGCGACGCTCAGGATCCCGACGAAGGCGAAGATCTCGAGGAAGGCGACGAGGCCGTGCCCGGCCTGCACCCACTCCCGGTAGATCGCGACCACCGGGAACATGAACGCGACCTCGACGTCGAAGATCACGAAGACCAGGGCGACGAGGTAGAAGCGCGGGTTGAACTTGAACCAGGCCGGACCGATGGGGCGCTCACCGCACTCGTAGACGGTGGCCTTCTCGGGATCCGGGATGTCGGGACGCACCCAGGAGCCGACCAGGAGGGCTCCGGCGAGGAATCCGACGGCGACGAGCGTGAAGACGAGGACAGTGGCGAAGTCGAATGCCATCTTTTCTCTCTCTTCCTCCGGCACTCATTCCAGAGGGCCTCGGGCTAGAGCTGCGGCGACCGGATGATCCCGGGGGATCGGGTCTGAAGGGTGGCGGAGTGTGTTCAATGTACGGAGAGCTGTCAACGCCACGGGGGTAGGCATTCCGGGCACTTGGCCCGGGCGCGCGGCGGAGGCGAACCTAGGCGCGCGGCGTGCCTGCGGCCACCATCCCGTGCAGCTCGATGCTCTCCTGGCGGCCCCGGATCGAGCGCGCGCCGCAGGACTCGAAGCGGGCCGCGAGATCGGGGGGGAGGCGGGAGAGGACCTCGCCGGAGACGAGGAGGTCGGCCTCGAGCTCGCGGGTCAGGCCCTCGAGGCGGCTGGCGGTGTTCACCGTGTCGCCGAAGACCGTGTAGGTGCGCCGGGCGTCGGTGCCCACCGAGCCCGCCACGAGGGTGCCGAAGTGGATGCCCACCCCCATGCGCATCCGCACGCCCTCGGCCAGGGGCAGCTCGTCGTTGAGCACCTCCAGCTCGGCCAGCAGGCCCTCGGCGCAGCGCACGGCGTTGGCGCAGGGGTCGGGCAGCTCGGGCAGGGCCCCGAAGACCGCCAGCACGGCGTCGCCGATGAGCTTGTCGACCATGCCCTGCTCGGCGAGGACCCGGGCGCTCATCCGGGTGAAGAAGGCGTCCACCCAGCGCACCAGCACCTCCGGGGGGAGGGTCTCGCTGTAGGTGGTGAAGGCCCGCAGATCCGCGAAGAGCACCGCGGCCTCGGTCTTGCGGGGCTGCGCCAGGGCGTCGAGGAGCGTGCTGCGCTGCCCCACCTCGTGCTGCTCCAGCCCGGACACCGGCAGGTAGGCCATCAGGCTCTCCCGCTCCCGGGCCAGCCGGGCCATCCCCCGGGCGCGCTGCCGGACGAAGTAGAAGAGGAGGAAGAGGAAGGGCAGGGAGAGGATCGGGGAGAGGCGGGCCCCGGTCGAGCTGTAGCCGGCCCCCGGCATGATGTTGGTCGCCACGATGCCCACCAGCAGCGTGACGTGGATGGTGGCGATGACGGCGCCGTCGATCCGGTCCCGGCGCTCGGTCTGCTTCCACGACCAGCGGGCGAAGAGGACGCTGCTGACGAGGGTGAAGAGGAGCAGCTCGGTGGCGTGGGCCCGCTGGAGGATCTCGTACCAGAGCAGCTCGTCGGTGACCTGGCCCAGCTCGAAGCCCTTCCCCCCCCGGATGAACTCCTCGGCCATCCGCCGGTAGATCGGCGGATCGAGGATCCAGAGGAGGACGTTGCTCACCGTGCCGAAGAGCCCGGTGCACATCACCAGCCCCGCGCGCCAGTCGAGGCGGCGCAGCACCCGGGTGTAGGCCAGGGTGAAGAGGAGGAGCAGGGGACCGAAGAAGCCCGAGAAGAGCTGCGAGGTCTGGACCAGCCGGGGCTCGGCCACCCCCAGCTCGGTGAAGGCCAGGCCCATCCAGAGGGTCCACCAGGCCGCCACCAGGGTCAGCGCCGAGAGCAGCCTCGCGGTGAGCAGGCCCCGGGCCTCGAACCAGGAGAGGCCCGAGAGATAGAAGTTGTTCACCGCGGCCAGGAGGGAGACCCCGGCCAGCAGATCGATGGTGATCCCCATGCCGACCCCACCCTATAGCCGAAGGGGGGCGCCGGGGAGGCTTTCCATCACGCACCCGGGGTCCTAGATTCCCGCCCATGAAGGCCCTCGCCATCGCCGCCCTCGCCCTCGCCGCCCTCTCGGGCATCTTCGCGCTGCGCCACGGAGGCCGGATCGCCGAGCTGGAGCAGGCCCTCGAGTCCCGCACCGGCCCTTCCGCCGGGGAGTCCCCCGCGCGCGACGCCGGGGGCGCGCTGCCCGAGGGCGACCAGGAGGTGCTGCTGCGCTCCCTCCAGTCGCGGGTGACCCGCCTGGAGGCCGAGCTGGCCGTGCTGCGCTCGAAGGCGGGCCTCCCCGCCGCGCCGGCCGCCGAGGAGACCGGCGACGCGCCGGCCGCCGCCCCCGAGACCCAGGAGGCCGTCCACCAGATCCGCGAGCAGGTCGACGCGCTGATGGTGGGGGAGGTCCTCGAGACCGAGGCCGCCCGCGAGCGCCTCAAGGAGCTGGTGCAGGAGACCCGCCGCCAGGAGCACGCGGAGCGGATGCAGCGCTGGCAGGAGTCGCGCGCCGAGGAGGTCAAGGAGGAGGTCGCCCGGCTGGCCGAGGCCCACGACCTCTCCAACCAGCAGGCCCGGGACCTCACGAATCTCATGAACGCCGAGATGGCCGCCATGAACGATCTCTTCCGCCAGGCGCAGGAGGGCGACCGCAGCCACCGGGAGCTGCGCGGCGAGATCCGCACCCTCCGCGACGAGACCGACGCCTCGGTGAAGGGCCTGCTCAACGAGGACCAGTTCACCGCCTACGAGGCCATGCGCGACGAGATGGGCGGCCCGGGCCGGGGCCGGCGGCGCTAGGCTCGTGGGGCGGATGATCGAAGGGCGCTGGACCACCGAGTGGTACCAGCCCGACGCGCAGGGTCGCTTCGTGCGGCCTCCCACCCAGTTCCGCGGGAGGGTCGCCGCCGGGGAGGTCACCGCGGGCCGCTACCACCTCTACGTCTGCCTGGCCTGCCCCTGGGCCCACCGGACCCTGCTCGCCCGGGAGCTGCTGGGCCTGCACGACCTGCTCGGCGTCTCGCTCGTGCACCCCGACATGCTCGAGAACGGCTGGGAGCTGCGGGACGACGCCGGGGCGAGCACCGATCCGGTGCTGGGCAAGCGCTACCTCTGGGAGGTCTACCGCGAGGCCCGGGCCGACTACACCGGGCGGGTGACGGTGCCCGTCCTCTGGGATCGCGAGGCCGGCACGATCGTCTCGAACGAGAGCCGGGAGATCTTGCGGATGCTCTCGACGACCTTCGCCCGGGCGGCGGGCGCGCAGCTCGAGCTGGCGCCCGAGGCCCTCCTCCCCGAGATCGACGCGATGATCGACGCCAACTACGAGCCCATCAACAACGGCGTCTACCGCTCGGGCTTCGCGACCTCTCAGCAGGCCTACGAGGAGGCCGTCGGGCAGCTCTTCGAGCGCCTCGGTGAGCTCGAGGCCCTCCTCGCGGGGCAGCGCTACCTCGTCGGTGAGCAGCTCACCGAGGCCGACCTCTGCCTCTGGACCACCCTGGTGCGCTTCGACGCGGTCTACCACGGTCACTTCAAGTGCAACCGGCGGCGGATCCAGGACTACCCGGCGCTCTGGGGCTACCTGCGGGATCTCTACCAGCGGCCGGCCTTCCGGGAGACGACCGACCTCCCGGCGATCAAGCGCCACTACTACTACTCCCACGAGTCCCTGAACCCCTCGCGGGTGGTGCCGGTGGGGCCCGAGCTCGATCTCGACGGCCCCCACGGCCGCGAGGCAATGTAGGGCCATGCCGCTCGTCTACGAGGGCCGGATGTACCGGCCGCCCAGCGAGGCCGACGCGCTCATCGTCCAGGCCACCATCGGCTGCTCCTGGAACCACTGCACCTACTGCGAGATGTACCGGGACAAGGCCTACCGGGTGCGGTCCACCGAGGAGGTCTGCGAGGAGCTCGTCGAGGTCGCCGCCGAGGTCGGGCCCTACGTGAAGAAGCTCTTCGTCGCCGACGGGGACGCCCTGGCCATGCCCCTCGAGGCCTGGCTCCCGCTCCTGGAGACCGCCCGCAAGGAGCTGCCGCGCCTGAAGCGGGTGAGCGCCTACGCCACCGCGGCCAACCTCCTCGAGAAGTCCGAGGACGAGCTGCGGCAGCTGCGCGAGGCCGGGCTCTCCCGCCTCTACCTCGGCCCCGAGTCCGGGGACGATCCGACCCTGAAGGCCATCGCCAAGGGCAACGACTTCGCCGAGCACGTCGAGGCCGCCCGCCGGGCGAAGGCGGCGGGGATGGAGCAGTCGGCGATCTTCCTTTTCGGCGCCGGCGGCACCGCCCGCAGCGCCGAGCACGCGCAAGGATCGGCGCGCCTGGCCACCGAGATGGATCCCGAGTTCCTGGCCCTGCTCACCCTCACGGTGGTGCCGGGGACCCCCATCGCGAAGCTGCAGGCGCAGGGGCGCTTCGAGCTGCCCGACCAGCTGGGCTTCCTGCGGGAGCTGCGCACCTTCGTGGATCTCGCCCGCCCGACCGACGCCGTCTTCCGGACCAACCACGCCTCGAACTACCTGCCCCTGCGGGGCAAGCTCCCGGCGGACCGGGAGGCCATGCTCGAGGCCCTCGACGCGGCCCTCGACGGCCAGATCCCCCTGCGCCCCGAGTGGAGCCGGGGGCTATAGGCCGAAGTAGAAGCGGTAGCCGACGTTGAGCGAGAGCATGCCGGTGTTGGTCTCCTGGAAGACCAGCCCGTCGAGGGGCGCGTAGCCGAAGGCCAGCTCGCCCACGAGGTGGCCGGGCCCCAGGGCCCACTCGACCCCACCGCCGAGGACGAAGCCGCCGCTGGTGCCGGTCTCGAGGTTCTCCCCCGGATCGATGCCATCGATGTCACCGCGGATCCGGGTGCGCATCAGGTAGAGGCGGGCGCCGAGGAGGCCGTAGGCCGAGAGGGAGTCGGTGAGCTCGAAGAAGGTGCGGCCGCCCAGGGTGAGGATGGCCTCCTCCTGGAGCAGCGTGTACTCGTGCACCTGGCTCCCCGGCAGGCGGGGGTCGACGGGCAGGGCGTCCTTGCTCGGCAGGCCGGCGTAGCGCAGGCCGAGGAAGGCCGAGATCCTCCCCTCGAGGAAGGGCAGGACGTAGCCCAGCTCCAGCTCGGGGGTGAAGCCCGCGCCCAGGGGGCCGGTGCCGACGCCCAGGCCGACCTTGGCGCCCACCACGAAGGGGGCGTCGGCGCCGGCGTCGGCCCGGAGGGGCGCGGCGAGGAGCAGGCCGAGGAAGAAGACGAGACCGAAGGTTCGAGTCGTGTGACGCATGGTTTCCCTCCTCCCTACTTGACCGTCTGGTCGACGCTGTTGGTGACCGCCGTGCCGTTGAAGCCGCCGGCGATGAAGAAGAAGGCGCTCTCCTGGGTCATGCCCGGATCCTCGCGGCCCTCGCTCAGGCTGATGCCCAGCCCGTTCCAGTTCTGGAGGTCCGGAGGCTCGGGCGGCCCGCCGGTGCAGCCGGGATCGCCGGCCGCGCAGAGCCGGGCGGAGACGCCGCTGGTCAGGGCTCCGGCGCCGCCGATCAGGAAGAGGAAGCCGTTGCCGTCGGCGGCCCCCGCGCGCTCCCGGCCGTTGGGCGCCGAGACCTGGAGGAAGGTCGTGATGTCTCCGCCCGCGGCGACCTCGAAGGCATTCATCTCGGCCACCGAGGCGCCGGCGCCGTCCTCGCCCGGCCCCACGTAGATCCAGGTGCTGCCGGTGGGCACCACCGCGAAGTCGTCATGGCTCACGACGAAGGTGCCGTGGCTCTCGCGGGCCGAGGGCAGCGCCGCGGTGGTGAGGCCCGCCGCCGTGAGGGTCTGCTGCTCGCTGGCCTTCGGCAGGGCGGGCGGCGTCACCTGGACGGTGAAGACCTCCACGCTCGCCAGGGCGTTGCCGGCGCCGTCGTCCCCTCCGAAGGCATAGAGGTAGTGGGTGCCGGGGAGCGCCGGGTCCGGACCGGAGGCGGCCGCGAGCCGGTAGCGGGGCGTGCCGAGGCTCATCCCGGCCTCGTGCCAGCGGCCCAGCGAGCCCGGAGGCAGGGGCAGGGCGCCGGCGGTGGTGGTGTCGGCGCCGGTGTCGACGTAGGTGGTGGTGCCGCTGACCGTGGCCAGGAGCTCCGCGGTGTCGACGCTCGCGCCGGCGGTGGGCGTCCGGTAGACGCGGTAGCCGTCGGCGCCGGGGATGGCGTCCCAGACGAGGGTCAGCTCGACGCCGCTGATGTCCGGCACCAGCACGCCGAGCACCTCGCCGGGGAGGGACTCGCCGCCCGGGTTCGCGCCGTCCGAGGTCGGGAAGGTGGCCGCGATCCGGTAGGAGTAGAAGCCCGGGGCCAGGCCGCTGCCCTCGCCCAGGTCGAGGGAGAGGTCGACGACCTCGGGGGTGGCCAGGGGATCGAGGATCTGGGCCCGGAGGATCGTCGCCACCGGGGCGGCGCCGTCGTGGCCGCCCA
Source organism: Deltaproteobacteria bacterium (assembly GCA_029210625.1). Classification (NCBI taxonomy): domain Bacteria; kingdom Pseudomonadati; phylum Myxococcota; class Myxococcia; species Deltaproteobacteria bacterium. The sequence continues at coordinate 20,371 of JARGFU010000038.1, forward strand.
CCGCGTAGAGGAAGCGTCCGATCTTGGTGTGGCCGGCGAGGGTGCGGGGCGCGGGCCCGGTGGCGGTCTGCAGGCCGTTGCGCTGATCGACCCAGCTCGAGAGCTGCCCGTAGACCCCCACGTTCACGCCCTCGACCGTGCTCCTGGCGCCGGCGAGCGCGCCGTCGTCACCGCCGATGGCGTAGAGGTAGCGGCTGGTCGCGGTCGGGCGTCCGGCCTGCAGGCCCAGGCCCCGGCGCGCCGCGAGCATCGGCGCGGTGCCCGTCCAGGAGTTGAGGTTCTGGGAGGGCGTCTTGATGGAGATCGCCGAGTAGTCGAAGTGGGCGCCGTCGAAGTTGGTGAGGCGCACGACGCAGACCGCCCCGGCGGAGACCGCGCCGCCGCCGCCGTCGACGATGGCGCCGACGTTCACCGTCGCCGTGGTGCTGGTGGGATCGACGACGACCGGTGAGGCCGCGCTGCCGGTGTAGATCACGCCGGCGGGGTCCCGGCAGATCAGGTCGACCGTCGCGCCGCCCACGGTGTCGAAGGCCTGGCCCTGCACCTCGATGCTCACCGTGGCGTTCGCGTCGAGGGAGCCGGGGACCACCGCGGTGACCACCGGAGGATCGTTGGCGTTGATGGTGAAGGCGTTGGAGACGACGCCCACGGTCGCGTTCGGGTTGACGACGATCAGATCGTAGCTGCCGGTGGCGAGGCCCGGGGGCACCACGGCGGTGAGGGTCTTGGCGTCGACGTGGACCGTCGCCTGCAGGGCAGCGGCGGTGGTGCCGGGGCCCGAGGGGTTCGGGTTCAGGTAAGCCCGCGGGGTGGAGACGAAGTCCACCTCGCCGGCGCCCAGGGGATCCGGCCGGGCGGTGACGATCACCGGCGTCTGGAGGTTGGTCGAGCCGAAGGGGGGATCGATGCCGGCCAGCGCCAGGGAGGTGTTGTTGGTGATCTCCAGGCCACCCACCAGGGTGCCCAGGCAGCCGGTGGTGCTGGTGACCTCGACGTCCCAGGTCCCCGGCGCGAGGCCGGCGGGGATCGTCACGAAGATCTGGTTGGGCCGGCCGGCCACCGAGGAGCCCGAGAGGGCCTCGACCTCGCCGTTGGGGCCGAGGAGGCGCACCGAGGAGGCCTGGCTGGTCAGCCCGTCGCTGTAGATCGTCGCCTGGATGGCCACGCCGTTGTAGGCCACCGGGGGATCGATGAAGAAGACGAAGGGCCGCGGCTCGATGGAGACGGCGCCCGGCAGGGTGGCGTCACAGGAGGGGCCGTTCGAGACGGTCAGATCGTAGCTGCCCCGGGGCAGGCCGACGCCCCAGGAGGCCTCGAGCTCGGTGTCCGAGACGAAGGTCACGCTGTCCGCGGGCAGCGCGGCGCCGCCGGCGTCGGTGAGGGTGACGCTGGTCGTCGCATAGAAGCCGGTGCCGGTGAGGGTGAGGGTGCCGCCGAGCTCGGTGCAGAACTCGGTGGGGACGACGCTGGTGAGGGAGGGCACCACCGAGGCGGAGAAGACGCCGGTGGCCGACTCGGTGCAGGCGGCGAGGCCGGGGTTGGTGACGATCACCTCGACGTCCCCGGTGGGCAGGGTGTTGGGCTGGAGGGTGACCAGCAGCTCCTCGCAGGCCTGGACCTGCTGGCCGGCGACCGTGAGGTCCTGGCAGGTGCCGAGGCCGTCCACGGTGACGGCGCTGCCGCCGAAGGTCACCGTGGGGAGGGCGCCGTCGACGTCCAGGAAGCCGGTGCCGGTGATCGTCACCTGGGTCGGGGGGCTGGCCTCGCACATGCCGGAGGGGGCGGTGGAGACGATGGTCAGCGGCGGTGGCGCGTCGAGCACGGCGCTGGAGCTGCCCCCGCAGACCAGGGGCGGCGGGTTGGTGACGGTGACCTCGACGTCACCCTCGACCAGGCTGCCCTGCGGGGCCGTGGCGACCAGCTCGGTGCAGCGCTCGGCGGCCACCGGGCCGATCGTGGTCGGGGTGCAGCTCGCGGCGGTGACGGTGGAGGTGACGGCGGTGCCCCCGAGGGTCACCGCGGGGCCCTGCCCGCCGACCACCAGGAACTCGGTGCCGGTGATCGTGATGGCCTGGCTGCCGTCCTCGGTGCAGACCAGGGCAGGGACGGCCGAGAGGATCGCGGGCGGCGTCATCAGGGGGAGGGGGTCGGCCCAGGTCGAGATGCAGCCCACGGGGTCGGGGTTCTCCACCTCGACCCTCACCTCGGTGCCGGTGAAGCCGGTGGTGGGGAAGGTGGCGGTGAGGGTGGTGCAGAGCTCCACGGCCTGCCCGGCCACCGTCTGCGGGGTGCAGTCCGAGGCGGTGACCGTCGGCGCGTCGCTGCCGTCCACCCGCACGGTCGGGGGCGTCGTCCCCAGGACCGTGAAGTCGGTGCCGGTGAGGACGAGGGTGGCGTCGCTGCCGTCGTCGCAGAGGGCCGGGGGCTGCACGTCGGTGATCACCGGCGGGGGCATCAGGCCGAGGAGGGCGGTGGCGCTGCCGCTGCACCCGGCCGGATCCGGGTTGGTGACGACGAGCTCGGGCTCCTCCGGCGCGGTCACCACGCCCTGGGGCAGGGTCAGGGCCAGGGTGTCGCAGCGCAGCACCGTCAGGCCGGTGGTCGGCAGGGGCGCGCAGTCGGTGGCGCCGGTGACGGTCACCGGGGTGCCGCCGACGGTGGCGGTCGGCGGGACGCCGTCCACGTTCAGGAAGTCGGCGCCCCGGACGATGACATCGCGCGTGCCATCGGCGGTGCAGACCAGGGCCGGCTCGACGACGCTGATCGAGGGGGGCGGCACCACCCGGAGGGTGACGAGCTCCTCGGTGTGGCAGGCGGCGGCCTCGGGGTTGGTGAGCACGAGGTCGTGGGTGCCCTCGGCCAGGCTCCCGTCGGGCAGGGTGTAGGTGGCGGTGTCGCAGACCTCGGCGGCGATGCCGGCGTGGTCGATGTCGGCGCAGCCGGAGAGGACCACCTGGTCGAAGCGCGAGGCGCCGGTGGTGAGGGTGGGCAGCCGGACCTCGTCCCGCAGGAAGGTCGTGCCCGAGAGCACGAGGTCGCGCGGTCCCTGCGCCAGGCAGAGCAAGGTCGGGGCGGCGCCGGTGAGCGTGGGCCGCGGCGCCACGGCGAGGGCGCCGAGGCTCCGGCCCTCGTTGCCGTTGGGGTTGGTGACGGTGATGTCGAAGATCCCGTCCTCGAGCAGGCCCACCCTGTCGGCGGCGAGGAGCAGGCTCTGGTTCACCACCAGGGTCATCTGCTCCTGGCCCTGCCAGGAGAGGAGCTCGCTGTTCGGCTCGTTGGGGTCTCCGGGGTAGGTGAAGCTGAAGGCCTCCGCGCCCTGGCCGTCGAGGGTGCTGCGGCGGGAGAGGGTGATCGAGGGCAGCGCGGTGCGGGGATCGTGGGGGATCCCGATCGGCACCGGAGAGAAGCCCACGCCGCGCACCACCACCGACGTCTCCAGCTGATCGCGACAGATCAGGGCGGGGTCGGCGGGGAGGGGGGTGCCGGGCAGGGGGGCGGGCAGGACCGTCACCGGGCCGTCCACCTCGGCGGGGCAGCCGGCGAAGAGGAGGAGGGCCGGGAGGGAGAGCAGGAGGGTGCGCAGGTTCGTTCTCATGAGCGTCTCTCGCGGAGCAGGACCGAGGTCAGGAAGAAGATCGAGAAAAGGGCGAGGCCGGCCGGGCTCTCGACGTGGTCACACGACCAGCCGAAGACGGGCTCCAGCTCGTCGGTGGTGCCCCCGTCGGCGTCGCCGCCATCGCCGCCGCCGCCGTCGGGCTGCTCGCCGCCGGGCGCCTCGAAGGGCGCGGAGTTGAGGGTCGTCTCGAGGCCCGCGGCGTCGCGCAGGCTGATCTCGACGGCGTAGCTCCTGCCCGCCACCAGGGCGAGGCCGCCGGCGCTCGCGCTGTGCTGAGTGCCCACCTCGATCGGGCCGTGCACCGTCTCGGCCTCGAGATCGTCCACCGGCTCCACGCTCCAGAGGGTGGAGACGATCCGGGTGTCGGCGTCGCTGGCGGTCCAGCTCGCGTCGACCTGGTAGGTGCCGGCGCCCTCGGCGGTGAAGGTCGCCACGAGGTCACCCAGCAGGGGCGGCGTGGCGTCGTCGAAGAGGGGGCGGGAGAGCAGGAAGGTGTTGGTGCCCGCCGGGGTCCGGCCGCTGGTGGCGAGGAAGTCGGTGGAGTCGGTGTTGCCGGCCACGGTGACCGTGAAGCTCGGGTTGGCGTGGACCCGCAGGTTGGGCGCGCGCTCGTCCCCGGCGCCGCCCGCCACCTCCGACCAGAGGAGGGTGAGGCCGTCGGCGTCGTAGACCGAGAAGAAGGCGTCGGACGGGCCGGCGAGGCCGCCGGGGTTGCCCACCACCGGATCGACCGGGAGGAGGTCGGCCGAGGCCGTGGCGCCGCTGACGGCGATCTGCCCGTCGGGGAAGACCGAGACCCCGAGGTAGCGATCGACGCCCTGGCCGCCGGCGAAGGTCCACCAGGCGATGCTGGCCCGGCTGCCCTCGTCGACGAGGCGCAGCACGAAGCCGTCCAGGCCGGTGGGGGTGCCGGAGAGGGTCGCCCGGGCGGCCGGGGCAAAGTTGCTGGAGTCCGAGTCGCCGACCACCGCCAGGCCGTCGGGCAACACCGCCAGGTCGCGGACCACGTCGTCGGAGAGCCCGCCGAGGAAGCTGCTCCAGGCCAGCTCGAAGCCCCCGCCGCTCGCCGGATCGAGGGCGAGGAGGAGGCCCTCCATGGCGCTGGCCGTGTCGTCGAAGGCCTGGGTGAGGGAGAGGGTGGCCGAGTCGCTGGAGGTCCAGCCGCCGAGGTAGACCCGGCCGCTCTCGCTCACCACCACCGCGCGCAGGGCGTCGTCCCGGTTGCCGCCCAGGTAGGTGGAGTAGGTCAGGGTCATCCCGCCGGCGCCGTCCTCCTTCAGGTGAGCGAGGAAGCCGTCGTTGCCGCCGACGTCGTTGCCGTGGGTGCCCTGGAGATGTCCGCCCCGCATCGGGAAGGCGGTGGAGCGGGTCTTGCCGACCACCAGGACCCCGTCGTCCACGGCCTGGATCCCCAGGGGCTCGTCGTCCCGGCCGTCCTCCCGGCCGCCGAGGGTGGTGGCGAAGAGGAGGGTGCCGTCCCGGGCGAAGCGGGCCACGAAGATCTCGAGGCCGCAGCCGGAGCAGGCGCCGCCCTCGGCCAGGGGGGAGAGGAGGGGCAGGTCCGCGGAGGTGGTGGTGCCGGTGACCCAGATCGTGCCGTCGCTCGCCACCGAGAGGGCCCGGGCCGCCTCGTCGCCCGAGCCACCATAATAGAAGGTGTGGGCGGGGTTGGTCTGGTCGAAGATCGCCAGCACCAGATCGGTGCCCCCGGCGAGGCTCGTCGCGCCGGCCTGGGGCCAGTCGGGGGAGTCCGAGGTGAGCGCGGCGACCGCGACCCCGTCCGGGCCGAGGTCGAAGCCGCCGAGGCTCTCGTCCCCCCCGGCGCCGACCAGGTAGCCGGTGCCCTGGGCCCGGGCAGGGCCGGCGAGGGCCAGCCCGAGGAGGAGGGGGAGGATCCGGCTCGTCGAGGTGCTCATCGTCCCACCACCCGATAGGCGAGGCCGAGGTTGAAGAGGATCCCGAAGCGCCGGAAGTCCTCGCTGGCGTCGAAGAAGGCGACGCCGGCGTCGGCGGAGAGCTCGAGCCCGCCGGTCAGGGCGAGGCGCAGCCCCACGAACTGCCCGCCGCCCCAGCCCGCGTCGGGCACGAAGGTGGCGCGCACCCCCAGCCGGGGCTGGAGGTCTCCGGAAAGGAAGGCGTAGGCCAGCTCGATCTCGCCGCCGAGGTGCGCGCCGAGGAGGAGGCGGGGGGAGAGCTCGACCCCGGCGTAGCCGACGACGACCGCCGCGCCCGCGCCCAGGCTCGGGCCGGTGAGCTCCGAGAGGCCGAAGACCCCGGCGCGCAGGGAGAGGCCGCGCACCTTCGGCGTCGCGGGATCCGCCGGCGCCGGCGCGGGGGTGGCCGCGCCGCCGGTGTTCGCGGGCGGCGCGGGGTCGGCGGGCTCCTTGGTCTCGACCGGGCCCGGCTCGACCGGCGGGGCCGGCACTTCCACCGGCGGTGCGGGCCGGGCCGCGAGATCGGCCTCGACCTCTCTCCGGGCCTCCTCGGCCAGGGTGACCAGGGCCGGGACGAAGACGCCGGGGGAGACCTCGGCCTCGAGGTCGGCCTGGAAGAGCTCGACCAGCACCGCCCGGGCCCCGGCGAGATCGCCGCCGGCGAGGAGGGCCGCGGCCAGGTACTTGCGGGCGCGGGAGGCGTCGGCGGGCGGCAGGGCCTCGTCCTCCAGGGCGCGCGAGAGCACGGCCTTCGCCTCGGGCAGCTCGGCGCTCTCGTAGAGGCGCACGCCCTCGCTGACCCGGACGTCCGCCTCCGTGTCCTGGCTCCACGCCGGCAGCGGCGCGCAGCAGAGCACGAAGAGCAGGCAATGAAGTCCCCTCGTTGCCATGTCACCTCCTCGCGACAGCAGCCCCCATCCTACTGTGGATCGCCCCGGAGGCTCGACCCGCCGCGGAGCCTACTTCGGCAGCAGCTTCACCTTCAGGGTGCGCTCTTCACCGGCGCGCAGGCGGAGCACCTGGCGGTGGGTCTGGCGCAGGGGGTTCTCGATCACCACCTCGTGCCGGCCCGGGGCGAGCTCGACCGGGGCGATCGGCGTCTGGCCCCGGTTGATGCCGTCGATCTTCACCTGGCCCCAGCCGCCGGTGACGATGACCTTGAGGGTGGCGGGCCCCCGCGCCTTCGCGCTGCGCTGGCCGGTGAGCTCCCGGCCGGCCCGCGAGGGGGGATCGGCCGCCAGGGGCTCGAGGGGCAGGCGCTCGATGCCGGCGGCGAGGGGGTCCTCGGCCGTCGCCTCGGGCGCCGGGTCGGCGGGCAGGGCGGCGGGCCCGCCGGGCGCCGCCGGAGGCGCGTCGGCCGCCGGCTCCTTCGCCGGGGCGGCCGCGGTGGCGGCTGCTGGTGCCGGGGCCGCGCCGCCGCGCAGGGCCAGGTAGGCCCCGAGCCCCACCGCGCCGGCCAGGGTCAGGATGCCCAGCACCGCCAGCACGAAGAGGGGGCTGGTGAAGGTCAGCCCCGGCGGGGGCGCCGGCGCCGGGGCGGGGGTCGCCGCCTCGGCGGGGGCGGCAGGGCCTCGATCGGTCCCGAGGTCTCGGCGGGGAGGGTGGCCGGGAGCTCGACCTCCGGCAGGGTGGGGCGCTGGTGCTTGCCCGTCCCCACCCAGCGCACCTCGAAGAGGGGGTAGGCGTCGGTCTTGCCCTTGAGGGTGAAGGTCCCGGCAGGCCGCAGGCGGATCCGGTCGGGCATCCGGGCGCGGACCGAGTCGGAGACGAAGATCTGGTCGGGGCCGGCCTGGGACTGCACCCGGGCCGCCACGTTCACCATGTCACCGTAGACGTCGCCGTCCTTGTCGTTGACCAGGGCGTCGCCGAAGTTGATCCCGATGCGGATCGAGAGCTGATCCTCGGCCCGCCGGGCGAGGGACTGCAGCTGGGCGACCGCCTCCTGCATGCCGATCGCCGCCAGGACCGCCGCCTCGGGGTCGGGGAAGGTGGCCATGATGGCGTCCCCGATCGTCTTGATGATCCGGCCGTCCTGCCCCTCGATGATGGGCATCAGCAGGTCGTTGTGCCGCTGGACCATCTTCCGGCCGGCCAGGTCCCCGTGGGTCTCGAAGTAGGAGGTGGAGCCCGCGATGTCCGAGAAGAGGACCGCCAGGGTGTGGTAGCGCTCGCGCAGGCGCTCGTCGAGGACGGTCTGGAGGCGCAGGATCCGGGTGATCGAGGCCCGCTCCAGGCTCGACTCCAGGCGATCGATCTCGCCCGAGGCGAGGTCCGCCACCGAGGCCTGGCGGGTCCGCTCGCCCGAGTCACCGTCCCGGCTCATGCGGGACATCCTATCCCAGGTGCGCGGAGGTCGACCCAATCGCCGCAAGCCCCAGGAACAGTTGACTCTTTTCCGGCGCCGCGACTAACTACGGCTCCCCAAACCACCAGGTTTTTCCCGGCCCATTTTCGGGCCACAAACCCGCTGGACGAGAGACACATCATGGTCCCTACGCTCCTTGCTTCCGGGTCAGCGGCCGAAGGCGACATCGGCGCCTACCTCCCGGCTGCCATCGCCCTCGCCCTCGGCGGCTTCATCGCCGCCCTCCTCATCGGTCTGGTCACCGCGATCGGCACCGTGAAGGAGAAGAGCCACTACAAGCGCATGCCCTACGAGGCCGGCTCGATCCCCGTCGGATCGGCCCGCAGGCGCGTCAACGTGCAGTTCTACATCGTGGCGCTGCTCTTCATCGCCTTCGACCTGGAGACGATCTTCCTCTTCATCTGGGCCCCCGTGGCCCGGGAGTTGGGCGTCTACGGCCTCCTGGCCATGGGCGTGTTCCTGCTGCTCCTCATCCTGGGACTAGTCTACGAGTGGAAGAAGGGCGCCCTTCAGTGGTCGCCCCGCACCGCTCCCGAGGGAGACGAGGCATGACCAAGCTCGACGAGACCGGCGGCCTGCCGATCATTCCCACGAGCCGCGAGGACGCCATCGGCTTCTTCTCGGCCCTCAAGACCGGAAAGGCGCACGGCGGCCTGAACTGGGCCCGGCGCTTCTCCCTCTTCCAGTACCCCTTCGTCACGGCCTGCTGCGGCATGGAGTACATGTCGATCTCCAGCGCCCGCTTCGACATGGGCCGCTTCGGCGCCGAGGTGCCGCGCTTCACCCCCCGGCAGGCCGATCTGCTGATGGTGGTCGGCACGATCACCCACAAGCAGGCGCCGGTGCTCCGCCGGGTCTGGGAGGCCATGCCCGAGCCCCGCTGGGTGATGGCCTTCGGGGTCTGCGCCTCCACCGGCGGCTTCTACCAGAACTACACCGCGGTCGAGGGGATCGACCGGATCATCCCGGTGGACGTCTACGTCCCGGGCTGCCCGCCGCGCCCCGAGCAGGTCATCGATGCGCTGATGCTGCTCCAGGACAAGGTGTCCACCGAGGTTCGCGGCGTCGCTGGCGCCCGCCGGCCCGTGGTCGTCGAATAGGCGAAACGAGGAACATCGAGATGAGCAAGAAGGTACTCGCGGCCCTGCAGGAGCAGTTCGGGGAAGAGGTCGTCCTGAAGACCCACTCCCACCGTGGCGACGACACCGCCGAGATCGTCCCCGAGATGATCCGGGAGGTCTGCCGCTGGCTGAAGAGCGACCCGGAGATGGCCTTCCAGCAGGTCTCCGACATCACCTGCGTGGACTGGCTGGGGCAGTCGCCCCGCTTCGAGGTCGTCTACCAGCTCTACTCCCTCACCCGGCGGCACCGGGTGCGGCTGAAGTGCCGGGTCGACGAGAGCGATCCCCGCCTGCCGAGCGTGCAGCCGGTCTGGAAGGGCGCCAACTGGCTCGAGCGCGAGGCCTACGACATGTACGGCATCGTCTTCGAGGGGCACCCCGACCTCCGGCGCCTCCTGCTCTACCCCGAGTTCATCGGGCACCCCCTGCGCAAGGACTACCCGATCCGCGGCGAGCAGCCCCTGGTCACGATGCGCGATCCGGAGAGCCAGCGGCCGGTGATGCCGGGCGGAACCCTGATCCAGCTGAAGCGCCCTGAGGGCGTGCGGCCCGTGGCGGAGGAGAACTGACGATGGGCGCCCCCGACAAGATCAAGTCCCGCGACGAGTCCGCCGCCGAGATGGCGAAGGTGCGCCGCACCCTGGGCCCCGGCAGCAACCCGCCGCCGGCGAGCTTCTTCGGCTCCGAGGTGGAGGGCCTCCCGACCGAGGAGATCCTCGTCAACGTCGGCCCCTCCCACCCGGTCACCCACGGCACCGTCCGCTTCCTGATCCGCTTCGACGGCGAGACCATCGCCGCCATCGATCCGGAGATCGGCTACCTCCACCGCGGCTTCGAGAAGCAGGTCGAGGCGGCCACCTGGACCCAGGCCTTCCCCTACACCGATCGCCTCAACTACGTCTCGCCGATGCTCAACAACGTGGGCTACGCGATGGCGGTCGAGAAGCTGATCGGCATCGAGGCGCCACCCCGGGCCCAGAACATCCGCACCTTCGTCGGTGAGATCCACCGCATCTGCGACCACCTCACCGCCATCGCCGCGATGGCCCTCGAGCTGGGCGCGATGACGGCCTTCCTCTACGCCGTCGAGATGCGCGATCACTGGTACGACCGGATCGCCGAGCTCACCGGCGCGCGGCTGATGGTCTCCTACTGCCGCGTCGGCGGCCTCGCCCGGGACATCCCCGACGATCAGTGGGTCCCCAAGGTCCGCGAGTGCCTGAAGCGCACCCTCGAGATCGTCCGCGAGCTCGACGCGCTGCTGACCCGCAACCGGATCTTCATCGACCGGACCCGCGACACCGGCATCATCAACGCCGAGGACGCCATCGACTGGGGCTTCACCGGCCCCTGCCTGCGGGCCACCGGCGTCGACTACGACGTCCGCAAGGACCACCCCTACCTCCTCTACGGCGAGCTCGACTGGGACGTGCCGGTGGGTGAGCGGGGCGACAACTACGACCGCTACCTCGTCCGGATGGAGGAGATGCGGCAGTCGGTGCGGATCGTCGAGCAGTGCCTCGACCGGCTCCCCGACGGGCCGATCATCATCGACGACTGGCGGTGGGCGAAGCCCGCCAAGACCGACGTCTACCACTCGATCCAGGGCACGATCGCCCACTTCGAGCTGGTCATGTACGGCATGCAGGTGCCCGCCGGTGAGGCCTACGGCTACACCGAGGGCGCGAACGGCGAGCTCGGCTTCTACGTCGTCAGCGACGGCGGCGGGAAGCCCTACAAGTGCAAGGTCCGCTCGCCCTGCCTGTCGCTGATGCAGGCGCTCCCGTCGATGGTGACGGGCTCGCTCATCGCCGACCTGGTTCCCACCTTCGACTCGATCAACATGATCGGTGGGGAGATCGACCGCTGATGGCTCCCGAGACACAGACAACCGAGAAGACCGACAACCGGATCACGATCACCCTCGACGGCGTCGAGATGAAGATCGAGCCCAAGAAGGGCCAGACGATCATGCAGCTCTGCGACGAGCTGGGGATCGAGATCCCGCGCTTCTGCTACCACGAGGAGCTCACCATCCCGGCGAACTGCCGGATGTGCCTCGTCGAGGTCGAGAAGGCGCCCAAGCTGCTGCCCGCCTGTCACACCACGCTGATGGACGGCCAGGTGATCAACACCCGCAACGCGCGGGTGAAGCGCTCGCAGGAGGCGGTGCTCGAGTTCATCCTCGTGAACCACCCCATCGACTGCCCGATCTGCGATCAGGCCGGCGAGTGCCCCCTGCAGGATCAGTACGCCCAGTACGACGCCCGGGCGGCGCGCATCGGCGATCCGGTCCTCAAGGTGAAGAAGCGCAAGCGGGTCGAGCTCGGGCCCCGGGTCACCCTCGACCAGGAGCGCTGCATCCTCTGCTCGCGCTGCGTGCGCTTCATGGACGAGGTGGCGAAGGAGCCGCAGCTGGCGATCTTCTGGCGCAACGACCACGCCTACCTCGAGACCTTCCCCGAGGAGCCCCTGACCTCGAACTACTCGCTGAACACCGTGCAGATCTGCCCGGTGGGCGCGCTGACCTCGAGCGACTTCCGCTTCCGGGATCGAGTCTGGAACCTCCAGACCTCCGCGGGCATCTGCGACGGCTGCGACCGGGGCTGCAACACCTGGGTCGACCAGAAGCAGTCGCGGGTCGAGCGCCTCCGGGCGCGGGACAACCTCGCGGTGAACCGCTACTGGATGTGCGACGAGGGCCGCACGACCTACAAGTTCGTGAACGAGGCCCGGATGCTGACCCCCCGCCACGAGCGCGGGCAGGTCGCGCCCGCCGGCTCCTCCCTCGAGCTCGTCGGCCGGCTGGCCGAGAAGGTCGAGAGCCTCAAGGGCAAGCGCGAGCTGGCCTTCCTGATCAGCCCCCGCGTCTCCACCGAGGACGCCCTGGCGACCGCCTGGGTGGCCAAGGAGCTCTTCGGCGCCAGCCGCCTCTACGTGGGCGGCCGCGAGCCCGGCGAGGCCGACAAGATCCTCCTGCGCGAGGACCGCAACCCGAACCGCCTGGGCGTGAAGCTGGCGGCCGAGGCCTTCGGCCTCGAGCTCAAGGGCTTCGGCGCCCTCCTCGAGGCGGTGGACGGCGGCGAGGTGACCCGCCTGCACGCGGTGGGCCTCGACGTACCGACCGACCCGCAGCTCGTCGCGGGCACCTTCTCGGGCCTCAACTGGTTCTCCTGCTCGGCGACCAACCTGGGGCCCTTGGTGGAGCAGGCCGACATCGCCCTGCCGGCGGCCACGATGGTCGAGACCGAGGGCACCTTCGTGAGCGCCTTCGGGCGCGCCCAGCGCTTCACCCGGGCCTTCGAGCCCCGCGGTGAGGCGGCCGCTCACTGGGAGTGGCTGCTGGAGCTCGCCCGCGCCCTGGGCGAGGAGCTGGACGCCGAGGATCCGGCCTCCCTCTGGGCCGAGCTCGGAGGCCGCTCGCCGGTCCTGGGCTCGGTGGAGTGGGGCGAGGTCCCGGCCGAGGGCGTGACCCTCGACGGTGTTGGAGTCAGTGAGGACGACAGCCAGACCGGCGGTCGGGGTGTGCGGCACGAGCGCGGCATCTCCCGGTGGCCCCGGTGAGTGAGACGACGATGAAGACGAACAACGACCGTACGGCGATGAGCGGCGCGCTGCGCGCCTTCTACATCACCCGGGCCCTGGTCCTGATGACGACCGTCTTCCTGGCCATCGGCGCGATCGTGCTGGTGGGCATCTTTGGCGTGACCAAGCTGCTGGCCGTGATCGCAGAGAAGATGGAGTGGGCCTGGCTCAACATCTCCGGCACCGAGTGGGTGGGCGTCCTGGCGCTGCTCGTCATCGGCCTGGTGGTGGTGATGGCCACCGCCGCCCTCCTCACCCTGGCCGAGCGGAAGTGGTCGGCGAAGATGCAGAACCGCATCGGGCCGAACCGGGCGCGCATCATCAAGGGCTCCGGCCCCTGGATGGGCCTGCCCCACGTCCTGGCCGACACGGTGAAGATGCTCACCAAGGAGGACTTCGTGCCTCCGGCGGGCAACGCCTTCCTCTTCAACCTCGGGCCCTTCATGGCCATGGCCCCGGCCTTCGCCCTGATCGCCGTCGTGCCCTTCGGGCCGGACCTCTCCGCCTTCGGCGTCGACGTCCGCTTCCAGGCGGCCCGCCTCGACTTCGGCATGCTCTGGGTCTTCGCCATCGCCTCCCTGGCGGTCTACGGCACGACCCTGGCCGGCTGGGCCTCGAACAACAAGTTCAGCCTCATGGGCGCCCTGCGCGCCTCGGCCCAGATGATCTCCTACGAGGTCACCCTGGGCCTGACCCTGGTCGGCGCCTTCCTCCTCTACGAGAGCCTGCAGCCGATGGGCATCGTGGCCTGGCAGGACGGCGTCCTCTACGGCCTGCCCAAGTGGGGCGTCATCTACCAGCCGGTCGCCTTCCTCTTCTTCATCGTGGCGGCCTTCGCCGAGATCAAGCGGGCGCCCTTCGACCTGCCCGAGGCCGACCCCGAGATCGTCGGCTACTTCATCGAGTACTCGGGCATGAAGTTCGGCATCTTCATGGTCTCCGAGTTCGTCGAGCTGGTGATCCTCTCGGGCATCATCGTGACCCTCTTCTTCGGCGGCTGGTCCATCCCCTGGCTCCCCTACGGCGAGCTGCAGGCCTGGCTCTCCGGCACGGCCGGCCTCGGTGACTGGGGCGCCCTGCTGGCGGCCTGGATCGCCCTGACGGTCTTCGCCGGCAAGATGATGTTCTTCGTCTGGCTGCAGATGCTGATCCGCTGGAGCTTCCCCCGCTTCCGCTACGATCAGCTCATGGACGTGGGCTGGAAGATGATCCTGCCCCTCTCCCTGGTGAACGTCGTCATCACCGCCGTCGCGGTCATCCTCGACCCCTCCCTGAAGTGGGCGCTGGGGATCGGCCTCGTCGAGTGCCTGGTCTTCGCGGGCTACTACCTCTCGGTGAAGGCCCCGGCCCGGACCGACCCCCTCCACGCCGAGACCGCGCACTCGCACGGTCACTGATCCAAGGAGCGACGCATGGCAACCAAGACCATCAAGCTTCCCGAGCAGCGCCCCATGGATGCCCTCGAGCGGACCTTCTTCAGCGAGGCAGTGAAGGGCCTGAAGGTCATCGGCGGCAAGTGGGTGACCAACATGCTCTACCCCCACGACCGGAACTTCGACGTCCTGGAGCGGAAGGGACCGAGCGAGGTCGTCACCTGGGAGTACCCGGACGAGGCGCCCCCCTATCCCAAGGGCTACCGCGGTCAGCACCGCTTGACCTACCGCGAGGACGGCCGGCCCCGCTGCGTGGCCTGCTTCATGTGCTCGACCCACTGCCCGGCCAACTGCATCACCATCGAGGCCGGTGAGCTCGAGGACGACCCCATCGAGAAGTACCCGGTGCGCTTCGAGATCGACGAGCTCAAGTGCATCGTCTGCGGTCTCTGCGTCGAGGCCTGCCCGAAGGACGCCATCCGGATGGACACCGGCCGGCACGCCACCCCGGTCCTCGACCGCAGCGCGGCGATCATGAGCCGCGATCAGCTCATGGCCGAGTCCAAGCCCTTCGGCTCGACCCTGCCGGTCGGCACCCCCTTCGACGTCTCCCGCGAGCACCTGCGCTACCTGCAGATGAAGGGCGAGAAGGAGCGGGGCGCCGAGAACGAGGAAGAGCGGATCGGGCCGGATCACAGGCGGTAGCCTTCGGCTACCGGCTGTGAGCTTCGAGCTGTGAGCTTCGAGCTTGGTCGTGCTCGCACGGCGCGCTCGAGGCGTCCGCGCCAGATGATGTGCCACGACCGGCCCGTGCGGCTGCGTGCCACCGAAGATCACAGATCATAGCTCGCAGCTCATGGCTCGCAGCCGGTGCCCCTCCACCGGCATCGACACGACCCCGCCCCGTCAGGCAATCTGCCGCGCGCATGCCTGCACTGGATTGGTCCATCGTCATCGCGTACCTGGTGATCGCCGTCGGCGTCGGAGCCTTCTTCGCCCGCAAGGCCTCGGAGAGCACCGCCAGCTTCTTCGCGGCCGGGCGGACCCTGCCCTGGTGGATCGCCGGCACCTCGATGGTGGCGACCACCTTCGCCGCCGACACCCCCCTGGCGGTGACCGGGATCGTGGCGGCCAAGGGCGTCGCCGGGAACTGGTTCTGGTGGAACCTGGCCATCGCCCACGTCTTCGCCGCGGTCTACCTCGCCCGTCTCTGGCGGCGCTCCGAGGTCCTCACCGACGCCGGCATCATCGAGTCGCGCTACTCGGGCAAGCCGGCGGCGACCCTGCGGGCCTTCAAGGCCTTCTTCTTCGCCGTGCCCATCAACTGCATCACCATGGGCTGGGTCATCCTGGCGATGCGGAAGATCCTCGGGGTCTTCGTCGACTGGGAGGCCATCCTCCCCGCCGGCTGGTTCGAGGCCGTGGTGGCCCTCTGGCCCGCGGGCAACCAGGTCGACCCGCAGACCGGCCTCTCGGTCCTCTTCGCCATGGTCCTGGCCGTGGGCTACTCGGTCCTCGGCGGCTTCCGGGGCGTCGTCATCACCGACCTCATCCAGTTCTCCCTGGCCATGATCGGCTCGGTCGCCGTGGCGGTGCTCGCGGTGCGCGAGGTCGGCGGCCTGGGCGAGCTGATGACGAAGCTCGAGGCCACCACCGGGGACGCGGCGGGCCTGACCGCCTGGGTGCCCGCCAGCGACAGCGAGTGGATGCCCCTGCACCTCTTCGGGGTCTACGTGCTCATCCTCTGGTGGGCCCAGAAGTACTCCGACGCCGGCGGCTACCTCATGCAGCGGATGGCCGCCTGCAAGGACGCCCGCCACGCCGCCGGGGCCACCCTCTGGTTCACGGCCTGCCACTACGTCGTGCGCACCTGGCCCTGGCTGCTCGCGGGCCTCGCCGCCCTGGTCCTCTACCCCGTGGCCGAGAACGCCGGCCTCGACCGCGAGACGACCTACCCGATGTTGATCCGCGACCTGCTCCCCACCGGCCTGCTCGGCATCGCCGTGGCCTCGCTGATCGCCGCCTTCATGTCGACGATCGACACCCACGTGAACTGGGGCGCCTCCTACCTCGTCACCGACCTCTACCAGCGCTTCCTCAAGAAGGACGCCTCCGAGCGGCACTACGTCGCCGCCTCGCGCTGGGCGGTGGTGATCATGGCGGTGATCGCCGCCATCTTCGCCCTGAACATGAACAGCATCGCCGACGCCTGGGTCTTCTTCGTGACCCTGGGCTCGGGGCTGGGCCTGGTGGCCCTGGCCCGCTGGCTCTGGTGGCGGGTGAGCGCCTGGAGCGAGCTCGCGGCCCTCGGCGCCACCCTCCTGGTGACCCTCGTCCTCTACCTGCCCGGCGTCCCCGAGCTCGGGGAGGCGGCCCGGGTGCTGGTCACCGTGAGCTTCTCCACCACGATCTGGGTGACGGTGACCTTCCTCACCCCGCCCACCGACGACGCGACCCTCGACGCTTTCTACCGGAAGGTGCGGCCCCTGGGCTTCTGGGGGCCGGTGCGGGCGCGCTGCCCGGACGTCGACCTCACCGAGCGCAAGTGGGACGTGGCCCTGGGCTGGGCCACCGGCGTGGCCTTCGTCTACCTGCTCCTCTTCGGCTTCGGCGAGCTCTTCCTGGGCTCGACTGGCCTCGGCCTGGTCCTCCTCGTCCTGGGCGTGGTCTGCGGCTGGCTGACCTACCGGGTCATCGTCGACGGGCGCCTGCCCTTCGGCCCCCGCGCGACCTCGCCGGCCTCCTCCGGCTGATCTAAAAGGTCGCCATGCGCCGGACTCTCCCGACCCTCGCGACCCTCCTCGTCCTCTCCCTGACCGCCGCCTGCGGCACCGGCGGCAACGACGACCCGGACGGCGGCGTGACGGACGGCGGTGGGGCGGCCATCGGCGAGGCCTGCCCGGGGGGAGATCCCCTGGCCTGCGCCGAACGGATCTGCCTCTCGGGCACCGAGGGCCAGACCTACTGCAGCGCCTACTGCGGCGTCAGCGACCAGGGCAGCTGCCCGGCCGACTTCCCCTGTCAGCGCTACCTCTTCGGCGATCCCGCCGGCCAGCCGGCCGACCTGCGGGACGTCTGTGCGCCGCCCTGCCAGAGTGACGGCCAGTGCCAGTCGGGGGTCTGCGAGCTCCCCGCGGGCCTCTGCACCTCGCCCGCGCGGGGCCTGCAGGCGGCCCGGGAGCCCTGCGGCGGCTCGGCCGGGGTCTGCCTCGAGAACCATGTCTGCCAGCAGGTGCAGGGGCAGCTGGTCTGCCTGCCGACCTGCGACCCCACCGTCAGCCCCTTCTGCGGGGACGGAGCCTTCTGCTGGGCCGCCAATGTGCCCCGGGGAGGGCGCTGCTGGCCGGGGGGGACCTCCGAGGATGGGGATCCCTGCACCGATCACCTCGACTGCGCGAAGGGGATGCTCTGCATCCTGCAGAATGGGGAGAGTACCTGCAGGATCGGGTGTGTGCCGGGGGGGACTCCCTCCTGTGCGGGGGGCGCGGCGTGTCTGCCTCTCGAGGGGCGGAGCTACGGGTTCTGTCAGGGCTAGGCCGGCCGGTAGGCCGACCCCGTACACGTCCACGTCCACGTACACGTACACGGCCTTTCCGAGGGGCGATGGCTCTCAGCCTCGAGGTTTACCGGAGAACCCGTGGACGTGGACGTGTACGTGTACGGCTCTCGATCCGGGGCTCTAGGGCGTCGACTTGAACACCCGCGCGCTAACCCTCTCCGCCCGGATACTCGAATCCCCACAGAACCCCTCATCCACCAGGCCAACGTTCGACCGCAGCACTACCAGCTCGCTCTTGCAGCTTCCGCTCCCCGAGAGCGCCGGCAGGGCCAGGGTCCCGGCGGGCAGCACGAAGCCGTCGTCCCGCCGGCCGAGCTCGAGGTCGCCGCGGAAGTCGGGCGCCTGATCCTCGCTGGAGCAGGCCTCGGCGCCCCGGACCTCCCAGGCCGCCCGGTCGGCGCCCAGGCTGCCCTCGTCCTCGCCCCGCAGCGGTGACCAGCGCACCGCGAGGTCCTCGGTGCCCCGGGAGACGGGCTCCCGGCGGGCGGGGGAGGTGATGCGCACCTTCGCCGGCATCATCACCGTGGCGCCCGGCCGGGCGCGGGAGCCGGGGGTCCGCAGCAGCACCATCGAGACCTCTCCGCTCTCGGTGCCCCGGGGGAAGATGCCCTCGTAGGTCCCGCCCAGGGAGAAGATCGGCGGCGAGAGCTCGATCGTCTCGCCGTCCAGGCTCGCCTCCAGGCGGTCCGTGCCCGCCAGGGTGATGCGCTCCCAGGAGACGCCGCAGTGGTTCAGGGTGACCGAGACCCGCACCCGCCCGCCCCGGGTCTCGTCCACCGTGGCCTGCAGGTCGAAGGCCTCCAGGGAGAGGCCGGAGGAGGGGACCGTGGTGAAGCAGGCCGTGGCCGTCAGGAGGGCGAGGAGGGGAGCGAGGAGCGCCGGTCGCATCGCCAGGGATGGAGCAAGGGGGGTGCCATCACGAGGCCCGGGTATTCAAGGGGTTACGTACCCGGGGACCGGGAAATCATGTTCTCACCCTGACACCCCTGTCACGCTTCCGCGCACGCGCACGCGTGCGCGTTGGTGGAACCTCGCTAGCCGAGGATCTTCAGGTGGAACGACTTCGGCCGCGTCACCGCCTCATACCCCAACGAGCTCAGCGTGCACCCCCGCCCCGAGTCCTTCACCCCGGTCCACGCCAGCGCCGGATCCAGATAGTCGCAGCGGTTCAGGAAGAGGGTCCCCGTCTCGACCCGGTCGCCGAGCGCCACCGCCGCCTCGAGATCCCGCGAGAAGATCGCCGCCGTCAGCCCGAAGTCGCTGTCGTTCATCAGGGCCAGCGCCTCCTCGTCCGAGGCCACCTTCATCACCCCGAGCACCGGCCCGAAGGTCTCCTCCTTCATCACCGCCATCTCGTGGGTGACGTCCACCAGCAGCTCGGGGGCCAGGTAGGGCCCGAAGGGGGTGGCCAGGGGGAACTCGTCCGGGGTCACCAGCCGCCGGGCGCCGCGGGTGAGGGCGTTGGCGACCTGCTGCCGGATGAAGTCGGCGGCGCTGGTGCGCACCACCGGCCCCAGGGTCGTCTCCGGCTTCGTGGGGTCGCCCAGGTGGTAGGTCCGCACCAGCTCGGCGGCGCCGGCGATGAAGTCGTCGTAGAGGTCGGCGTGGACGTAGGCCCGCTCGATGCCGCAGCAGCTCTGGCCGGCGTTGTAGAAGGCCCCGTCGATCACCGTCTCGATGGCGTGCTTCAGATCCGCGTCCGCCCGCACGTAGGCCGGGTCCTTGCCGCCCAGCTCCAGACCGGTCGCGATGAAGCGGCCCGAGGCCGCCTCCTGCACCGCGTGGCCCCCCGGCACCGAGCCGGTGAAGGCGACGAAGCCCACCCGGGGGTCGCCGATGACCTTCGCCACGTCCTCGTGGGAGAGGTGGAGGTGGGTGAGCAGGCCCTCGGGCAGGCCCGCCTCGACGGCCGCCGAGGAGAAGGCCTCTGCCACCAGGGGGGTCTGGGAGGAGTGCTTGAGCAGGACGCTGTTGCCCGCCGCCAGGGCCGGGATCACGGCGTTGACGGCCGTCAGATAGGGGTAGTTCCAGGGTGCGACGACGAAGACCACGCCGAGGGGCTCGCGGCGGATGAAGCGCCGGAAGCCCTCCTTGGGGCCCACGTCGAGGTCCGCCAGCGCCCGCGGGGCGATGGCCAGCATGTGCCGGGCCCGCTCCTCGAGACCCTTGAGCTCGCCGCCCCCGTGGGCGACCGGCCGGCCCATCTGCCAGGCCAGCTCGGTGGCCGTGCGCTGCGGGTCCGCGATCATCGCGTCCACCCAGCGGGAGAGGGCCTCGCAGCGGGCCTCGACCGTCAGCGAGCGCCACTCGCGCTGCACCGCCGCGGCCCTCGCCAGGGCCGCCTCGATCTGGGCCTCCTCGGCGAGCTCGCGCTCGAGGTAGACCGTGTCATCGACGGGGGAGATCGTCTTCTGGATGCGGCTCATGATCGATTCCTATGCACGGAGGGCGTCAGTTGCAGATCGTGGAGCCCTGGCCCGTCACCGGGTCGGCGGAGAGGGAGTGACCCAGGGCGTTGCTCAGGGTCGCGGTGACCGTACCGATGCCGAGGATGCCCAGGGGGACGGACAGGTTCTCCGCGGCGTACTCGTAGAGGTAGTAGACCACCGTCAGGTAGCGGCCGCTGTCGCCCAGGCGCAGCTGGTAGGTCCAGCTGGCGGTCGCGCCAGCGCCCAGGTCGATGGTCCCCTCGGCGCCGAGGTGGGCGCCGTTGATCATGACCAGCTCGGGGGGGCCCAGGCCGTAGGTCTCCTCCGCCCACTCCCGCAGGTGGGGGAGGTTGTCGCGGTAGTCGAGGGCCGAGGGATCACCCTGTCCGGGCAGGCCGATGATGCTCGTGGGGAAGCAGACGGCCTCCGTCGTAGAGGTGGCGCCCTGGCAGTGCCGGCCGCCGTCGCAGTCCGCGTCGATCCCGCAGCCGATCAGCCCCTGGGGGAGGAGGCCGGGCATCTCGAAGTCCCGCCCGCAGCCCGGGAGGGCCGAGAGGAGCACGAAGAGGCTGCAGATCCTCCAGGACATGGGCCCCCATGCTAGCAGCCAAGCCAGGGCCGATGGGCGCTTGACCAATGGGCCCCCACGGGGTACGAATCCCGCCCCCAGCCACCTTCAGGGTGGTCCTGAGGACAGCAGGAACGGAATACGGCGGTGTAGCTCAGGTGGCTAGAGCAGGGGTCTCATAAGCCCCGTGTCGGTAGTTCGAGTCTACCCACCGCCACCAATTTTCAAGGGTTTGCGGACCGATTTTGGTCCGCAAACCCTTTGTCGTCCGTCCGGGACGCAGAACCATGGCACACATAGGGCACACTGGTTCGGCTCGTCGGGGTCAAGATTCGTACCCTTGAGGGTTCATCTTCGCTCCCTCTGGTCCGCTCAATAGGTCCAGCCGTTCGGGCCTGGCTCGATGCATGAACTGCCCATCCAGGGGGACGACCTAGAGCGTCTGCTCCGCGTGGCTGAGTGCCGACCAGGGGCCTGGCACTTCGAAGAGGAACTGGCAGCCAACAAGATGACCTACTTCCCAGTAGTAAACGAACGAGCCCACGGCGGCACAGAATTGGCTGGCGCAGACCGTAGGGTCCAGGGCTAGATGGATGGAGGTTAAATTGGCCGGGTTCCATGGTGGTACGAATGTTGAGGACGTTGACCGAAACAACGAACTGGGTTTGTTCAATGCCTCTGCGAGACCAGCATCGATAGATACCAGGTAGCGTTCGATAGGGCGGAGGGACGATTTCCATGTGTACAATGTTAGACTCAGCGGTGGTAAGCATGGGCAGACCCATTCGTGATCGGTTAAGAGCCATGGTCACCTCGCCGGCACCAGCTCCAGGCACAGTCTCCAGCGGGTTGGATGACGATTCCTGTTCGGATCCATGGCGCGTCTCGCGAGGTCTCGCCACGTGATTCTCGGCGGTCTCCAGCCCCGGCCCTTGCGAGGCAGGAGCTCCTCGACCGCCTTCTGCTGCGGATTTCGGTCGATCGTGAACACCCAGATCGGCCGAACGTGAACACCTAG
>JARGFU010000039.1 GCA_029210625.1 Deltaproteobacteria bacterium
CGGTGTGAGGCAGACGGTGTAGTCGTTGCCGGCGAGGCTCGCCGGCAGGGTCCCGGCGATGCTCCACACCTCACCGGTGGGCGTGATGTCCGAGCCGATGGGCGTGCCGCCGCAGGTCGTCCCGCTGCGCACCTCGACCTGCGCCACGTAGGCCGAGCTGCCCGAGAGGGTCACGTCCAGGCCCGTCACCGTGTCGGCGGTCCCCGAGGCCTGCAGGTGGAACCCATCGAGCGCCGTTATCCCTCCCCCGGGCGCGATCGTCGCGCTCCCTGGATTCGTGCCGTCGGAGAGCGTGGTCGAATCTCCCGCCGAGACCGTCACCGAGATGGTCTGGGTGGCGTAAGCCTTGGACGCACTGTTGTGGCCGATGGCGTTGAGGACGACGGTGAAGGCCCCCGGCGTCGCTCCGCCCGGCACGTTCACGATCGCGTCGACCCCCATCGTCGCGTACAGGCCGTCGTGGTCCGTCCCCTCCGTGCAGAGGGTGGAGACATTGTAGTTGTCGCAGGCCGCGCCACGGCCGTTGTTGCTCCAGGTGGTCAGGTCGTACATGGAGACCCGCCCGTCCGGGCTGTTGGGGAACTGGGTGGCCATGCTGTAGGGGGTGGACGACTGGTTCTTGGCCCCGTACCAGCCCGCGCCTCCGGCGGCGTCCCACACGCTGTTCCACGCCGAGATGGCGGGGCTGTTCGCGGTGCCGACGCCCACCGTCCAGCCCGTGGGGACCCCGAGCTCGAAGGCGATGAAGGTGTCCTGGGCCATGTTCTGGGCCCGAAAGTCGATCTCGAAGCTCCCGCCAGGGGCGACCGTGACCGAGGTGCCGAGGGTGCCATCGATGGCGGTGGTCAGCGTGACGCCCGTGCCTGCGGTGGTATGGCAGCTCGTACAGGACGTGTACTTGGTCGGCCAAGCCACAGCCTCTCGGGGAAGGAGAGAGAAGACGACCGCCAGCGCGCAAGCGGCGATCGTGAGCAGCGTGGGAGTGCGCTTGTTCATTTGGACCTCGAGTAAGGGCATCACTCTGTCTGAGAGTTGCTGTCCGCTGCCCCCGAGTGGACCCCATGGCAGGTGAGACAGGTCACCACGCCCCCGGCGCCGAGCAGCAGATCGTTCGAGCTGATCCCATCCGCTTCACCGGTACCCTGCACGCCTCCGTTGGCGTCCAGCGGCACGGCACGGTCGTATCCCTTCCCGTTGGCGTTCAGCACTACGCCCACGGGATGGCTACGATTCGTCGTGGTATGGGATCGGGTTAGATCGAATGGATAGTTGGGGTCCCCCGAGTCGGGGAATCGGTCAGTGTGGCACTCCCGACACAACTGACCTGCATCGTTATCGATCGCCATGAAATGCTTCCAGAGGTCCCCGTTCACCGTGCGCGAGGTGTGCGAGGCGGCCGTCTGGAGGTGCTGATTGTGACAGGTTGAACAGGAAACCTTCCCCTCCATGAGGCGAAGGGGTGAACCACCCTGAGGCAGCGGAACACTGCTGCTGACCTCGACGGTGAAGATGTCGCCGGCACAGAAGAACTGGCCGCAGGAGCCGACCGCGTCGGCGAAGGGCTCCGGCTTGCAGCTGAGCGTGATGCCCTCGTTGAGCACCACGTCGGTGCCGCAGAGCACGCTGGTCCCGGCACCCCCGGCCGAACCGACGCCCGTCCAGTCGAAGCGGGCGGCGGTGTCCGAGCCGGTCTGGCTGATGGTGACGGTGTAGGTCTTGACCCCACTTCCGCTGAAGGCGCCGCCCGACTCGATCTCGCCGGTGGAGCCGTTCGCGGTGCTGGTCTTCAGGACGTAGCCGGCGAGCCCGGTGTCCCAGCGGTGATGGAGGCCGGTCTTCGTGACCTGGTTCGCCTGGTCCGCCTCGTTGAAGGCCGCCAGGTGGGTCTGGGCGTCCTTGTGGCAGCTCAGGCAGGCGTGCTTGTTGCCGTCGACCGTGGTCAGGCTCATGCCCCGGCCCCGGTGGCCCTGGTGACAGTTGGCGCAGTTGATGCCCGTCGAGGCCTGGTTGTGCGGCGGATCCGAGGCGAGCGCCGGCCCGGCCCAGAGGAGGAGGGCGGCGAGGGGAGCCAGGATCTTCTGGAGGCGCAGGGTCATGGAGTTCAGCGGACGGGGGGAAGGCGAGGACGATCGAGCTCGGGGCTGCGGCTCCGCTCCGAGGTGTTGATCTGGTCCAGGGAGGCGTCGCGGATCTGGCGCACGCGCTCGGGCTCGACCAGCGGGCTGGTCTCGAAGCCATCGCCGGTGGGCCGGGGATCGCCGGGGAGAGTGCTGTTGCCGCGGACCTCGAGCTCGAGGGTGTCGGTCACACCCCAGTGCAGCCCGTCGTGGACCCAGAGCTCGAAGGCGTAGGCCCCCGGGGTCATGGGCACGAAGCGGCGCGCGCCGTTGAGGCCCGGTAGGAGCCGCAGCCAGGGGCCGCGGGTCTGCACCCAGACCGCCTGGAGGGCGTCTCCGTCGGCGTCGGTCGAGTAGCTCGCGGAGAGGACGATCTGCCGGCCGACGCGCGGGGTGCCCACGGCCACGCTGGCCCGGGCGCGCGGCAGGTGATCGTCGGCGGCGTCGACGGCGATGCTCACCTCGACCTTGTTCGAGACCAGGCTGCCGTCGCTGCAGCGCACCTCGAAGCGGTGCATCGCCGCGGTGATCGGCCGGAAGGTGGCCATCAGGCCGCCGGGGTCCCGCTGGAGGACGACCCGGGGGCCGCCGACCTGGTCGAAGGTGCAGCTGATCGGCTCGCCATCGAGGTCGGAGGAGCTCCGGGCGTCGAGGAGGACGGTGTCCAGGGTCATCGCCTCGGCCGGCGCCTCCACCACGGCCCGCGGGGCATGAGCGATGGGCGAGTCGACGAGCAGGCAGACCCCGTGGGGAACGGAGGTGAGGCCGCCACGCTCCACCAGGAGGTCCAGCTCGTAGTAGCCGGCCGCCGGCGCGACCAGGGTGACCGCGCGGCCCACCGCCGGGAGGGCCGGGATCCGGATGCCGGCCTGCTGCTCCCAGAGCGCCACGCCGCTGCCGAAGGGCTCGGCCTGCAGGTGGAGCGGGACGCCCACCTCGGCCTCGAAGCAGCCCGTCGCCGGGGCGCCGGCGATGGTCGCCCGGGCGAGCTGTCCGTCCTGCTCGAGGCTGACGACCTCGACGCGAGCGCTGTCGGTGTGCAGCCCATCGCTGACGGTGAGCTCGAAGGGGTGGCGGCCCGCGGACGTGAGGACGCCGTCGAAGTCGGGCGAGGCCGTCGCGCCGGTGAGGAGCTCGGTCCAGGTCGCGCCCACGGGATCGCCGTTGGCGTCGCGGGCCAGCGTGCCCGGCAGGTGGACGATCTCCTCGGAGGGCAGCGCGTGGACGGCGGGCCCCGGAGCGGCCAGGGGCCCCACGTCGTCGACGCGGATCCGCACGGTCGCGGGCGCCGAGTTCGCGTGGCCGTCGTTCACCTTCAGCTCGAAGAGGTAGTCACCCGCCGCCTTCAGGGGCAGCTCGATGCGCTCGCCCGCGCGCGCCTCGGAGAGGACGGTCTCGGGGCCGGAGCGCTGGGTCCAGCGGTAGGTGAGCGCGTCGCCGTTGGGATCCACCGAGAGGGAGCCGTCGAGGGTGATCACGTCGGGCGCCGAGCGGCGGTCGTTGCCGGCGAAGGCCACCGGCAGGTTGTCGGTCGGGTCGAGGGGATCGAGCCCGGCCGCCACCTCGTCGCCGTCGTTCATACCGTCGCGGTCGGTGTCCGGGTTGCGCGGATCGGTGCCGGCCTCGAGCTCCTCGAGGTTCAGCAGGCCGTCGCCGTCGGGATCGTAGGCGAAGTCCCGGGGCGAGTTCGGATCGAGCCCGTTGGCCAGCTCCCAGGCATCGGGCATGCCGTCGAAGTCGGCGTCGCCGGCGCGCTCGGGCACGCTCCAGCCGGGGAGGTGGAAGACCTCGATCGTGCCGGCCCCGTAGGACGAGACGAAGATCCGTTTCCAGGGATCGATGACCACCGAGTGCGGCCGGTAGAGGCCCCCCGCGTAGTCGCCGTGCTGGCCCACGCTGCCCAGATCCACGCCGGCCGGATCGAAGACCCGGAGCTCGCCCTGGAAGCTGTCGACGAAGAACTGGTTCTCGCCGTGGCCCGTGAGGTCGGAGACGGTGCTCAGCCGCCCCTCGACCGAGCCCATCCGGACGTGCGAGCGCTGGAAGGTGCCCTGGCTGGAGTAGATGCAGATCTGGTCCTGCTCGGCGGCGCCGCTCTGCGCGACGACGATCTCGCCGCTCGGCGACCGCCAGGCCACCGCCGGCCGGATCATCCCCACTCCGCCGCAGGCCGAGAAGGTGAGGCGCGCAGCCTCGCCCGGCTGCACCAGGCGCACCTGCTTGGCCTCGAGGGAGGTGATGAAGAGGCCGCCCGTGGCCGGATCCCGCTTGAGGTTGGTCACCCCCAGCCCGCCGAAGGTCGACTCGAAGGGCTCGAGGGGCCGGCCGAAGCGATCGTAGCGGCGCAGGCGAGCCTCACCACGCATCCCGATGACCAGCTCGTCCCCACCCGCCATCGTGATGGGGTCACCGTGCAGCACGCGCTCGACCTTCACCCGGCCCAGCGGGTTCAGGATCAGCAGGTTCCGCCGGCGCTGATCGACGATGACCAGGTCGTCGCCCAGCATCGCCATGCTGCGAGGCGTCGAGACGTCCCAGTCACCGTGCAGGCGGCCCGCGGGCATGGCCAGCGCGGAGAAGACCTCGATGAAGCGCGTCGTGGTCCCGCCGCCGGTGTCTCTCACGGCGAGCGTGACGAGGTAGCGCCCGGCCTTGGCCGGCGCGGTCCAGGTGACCTGCAGCGGGGTGGCGTCGGCGGTGCCGGAGAGGAGGCCGCCGCTGGCGGTCCAGGTGGCGGAGACCGCGTCGCCCTCGGGATCGGAGACCGTGGCGAGGATCGAGATGGTCTCGCCGGAGAGCACCCGCTGCCGGTCCAGGACCAGGCTGTCGATGCTCGGGGGCATGTTGGCGCCGAGCACGGCGTCGACGGTGGTGCTGCCGCTCGCCGTGAGGTTGCCGCCGAAGGGGCCGCCGTTGTCCCGCACGGTGCAGGTCAGGGTGTAGGTGCCCTCCGCCGACGGGGCGGTCCACACGATGCTGCCGCCGGTCGACGCGGGCAGGGTGACGTCCGCGCTCCCGTCGGGGAAGACGCCGGCGCTCGCGACCCAGCGGTAGGTCTCGATGATGCCGTCCACGTCGTGCGCGAGGCAGGTGAGCGTGGCCGCGCCGCCCGGATTCACCGCGGTCGGGCTCGCCGTGACGCTGTCGACGATGGGCGGATCATTGCCCAGCCCACCGGCGAAAACGGCCGCTGGCGCGGAAAGTGCGAGCCCCAGGATGATTGTCGTGAAAATCCGCACCTTTACCCACCCGCAGTTCCTGCGCGAGGATGCAGCCTTCCCTCCGCCCTCCTGAAGCTGGTCGCAGGGTCGCTGATGCTTGATATCGGGCTGTTCTGGGCGATCCAGAGGCCCTGGCTGGCTCGTCACTGCTCCCACCGGGCCTCTATAAGTAGCAAGGCTCGATCCGGGTTCACTTCTGAACGCCATCCAGGCCGGGATCGGCCGCGGCCGCGAGCTCCCGGCCGAGATCCTGGGTCATATGACCCGATCTTCCGGGCCCTCGGGCCAATGAACGGGGATTTGGCCCAGATCGAAGGAAACCCATCCGATTCAGGAGCGGATCCGCCGGGGCTTTCGCGCACCTTCCTGCCTCTCCCGGCGCCATCTGGGCAAAATTTGCGTTAGGGTCATTTCACGCTATTCGGCCTTGCGTGAACGCGTTCGATCTGGCAGGGCACCCCGCTCCAGGTGATCGGCCGGACTCCTTTTCCTGGAGCCTCGCCTGACATCCGGCAGATCGCTGCCTAGCGTGTTGCGCTCCTCAGTGACCCGGATGGCAGACCGAACAGGCCTCGGTGGCGCCTCCACCGCGCAGGTAGGGTCGCCGCGTCTCGTGAGGATCGTGACAGCTGGTGCAGGTGAGCATCCGGCCGGGACCGAGGGGGGGCGGCGTCTCGAGCTTCGCGGTCATCTGCGGCATCACCCGCACGTCGAGGGGGTGCTCGTGCTGGGCGTTCGGCTTCGCGGGATCCGGGAGGTGGCACCCCTCGCAGGTGGCGCGCACCGTGGCCTCCTTGAGCGAGCCGGTGCGCGAGTCGGCGTGGCAGCCGAGACAGAGGGGGTCGGTGGCGTCCCCCGGGGTGAGGGCGTGGGGGTCGGGCGCCTCGCCGCTTCCGATCACCGGTGGGGGCGGGGCCGGGACGACGTAGGCCGGGGGACGGCGCTCGGGCGTCCGGTCCCGCAGGAGGAGCACGCCGAGCAGTCCCACGAGGACCAGCACGCCCGCGCCGATGGCGAGCACTCGCAGCAGGCGGGCCCGACCCTCGCGCTCCCCGGCGTCAGCCATGGAGGCGATCCTCCACGTCGATGATGTGGAAGGTGCTCGCCGGCGCGAGGTGCGGCGTGACCCGGTACCAGAGCAGCAGCACCACGACCGCCGTCAGGGAGAGCGCGGCGAGGCGGCGCCCGGAGAGCCCCCGGTAGGCCCGCAGGTGCAGCACCGAGGCGGTGGTCAGCCAGGAGATGACCGCCAGCAGCTCGACCGGGTCGAGGGAGAAGGCGTGCCCGTGCAGGCGATGCCCGTAGTAGGCCCCCGCCAGGATCAGGAAGGACGAGAAGAGGAAGCCCACCTGCAGGGAGCGGGTGGTGAGGGCCTCGGCCGGCTTCCCGCCGGCGCGCAGGATCCAGATCGCGCCTCCGGCGCAGAGGGCGAAGGCCGCGGCGGTGAGCCAGGCGGCGATCACGTGGAGATCGAGCCAGAGGCTCTGCTCGGAGATCGTCAGGGGGAGCCGGCTGGTGGGGAAGAAGAGGCCGTGGAGCAAGAGCGCCCCGCCCACCAGCGCGGCGATGCTCGCCGGCACGATGCGCTCGGCCCTGCGCCCGATCCAGGCCGCGTGGAGGCAGACCACCGCCGCTGTCGCGAGGGAGGTCTCGAAGACGCCGAACTTCGGGAGGTGGCCGACCATCACCGTCCGGCTCACGGCCGCGGCGCAGGCCGAGAGGGCCGCCCCGAGCAGCAGCCAGAAGGCCGCCCGGGCATCGCGGCCGAGGGCGGCGACCGCGGCGCCGGCGATGACCAGGAGGGTGATCCAGGAGAAGACGAGCTCGATCATGGTGGAGGTCCGCAGGGGATCATACACCCACCCTGCCGGGGCGCCCCCTGCGCGCGTTGCCGTCGCGGGGAGGCCGGAGTAGTCGAAGGTCATGAAGGCACGGATCCTGATCCGGCTCGCGCTGATCCTCGGGATCGCCGGCCTCTTCCTGCTCTACGAGGTGCCCCTCACGAAGGAGGGCCCCTCGACCTCCGTCGGCGAGGCGCCCCGCCCTCCCCCGGACGACGATCGGCGGGCGACCTTCGTCTCGCCGGTCCTCGAGCTGCCCGCGGCCGGCGCCCCGGCCCTCCCCGAGGACGATCCCCGGCTCGCGAAGCTCGATCCCGAGCAGGCGGCGAAGCTGGCTCCCGTGCTCGACGCGATGGACAAGATCATCGCCCGCGCGCAGGCCAACGCCGCCGGGCGAGAGGGCGCGGCGATGGCGCCGCAAGGCGAGCCGGTGCCCGAGGAGACGCCCCCGGCCCCCTTCCCCACCGATCGTGAGGGCATCCAGGCCGCGATCCGGACCGCCCTCCCGGCGGTGAAGGAGTGCTACGAGGCCTGGCTCCTGGCCAACCCGGAGCTGGAGGGGAAGCTCACGGTCGCGTTCGAGATCCTCCCGGATCACGATGACCCCACCCTGGGAGTGATCGACTCGGCCAAGGTACAGGAGAGCGGCCTGGGGAACGCCTTCCTGGACGGCTGCGTGGTAGCCTCCCTCGGCGACCTCGTCTTCGAGGCGCCCGCCGACGGGAAGGTATCCGTCACCTACCCCTTCCGGTTCGAGCACAGGGAGAACCCATGAGCACCCCCAACCTCGCCATCTTCGCGGACTTCGAGAACGTCGCCATCGGCGTGCGAGACGCCAAGTACGACAAGTTCGACGTGAGCCTGGTGCTCGAGCGCCTCCTCGACAAGGGGAAGATCGTGGTGAAGAAGGCCTACGCCGACTGGGACCGCTACAAGGCGGACCGCCGGCCCCTGCACGAGGCGGCCTTCGAGCTCATCGAGATCCCCCACGTCTCCTACTCGGGGAAGAACTCGGCCGACATCCGGATGGTCGTGGACGCCCTGGACCTCTGCTACACGAAGGAGCACGTGCAGGTCTTCGTGATCGTCAGCGGGGACTCGGACTTCTCTCCCCTGGTGAGCAAGCTGCGGGAGAACGACAAGACGGTCATCGGGGTCGGGGTGAAGAACTCCTCCAGCGACCTGCTCATCGAGAACTGCGACGAGTTCATCTACTACGACGAGCTGGTCCAGAAGAAGGACGGCCGGGGACGCCGCAAGAAGAGCTCGGGCGGCGCCCGGAAGAGCAAGAAGGCCGCGGCCCGGACCGAGAAGCCGGCCGAGGGAGAGGGCGACCCCCAGGAGGCCTTCGCCCTGGTCATCGATCAGGTCGAGGCCCTGCTCGCCGAGCGCGATCAGCCGCCGCACGCCTCGATGGTGAAGCAGACCCTCAAGCGCAAGCGGCCGAACTTCAGCGAGGGCTACTACGGCTTCCGCACCTTCAACGACCTGGTCGAGGAGGCGGAGCGGCGGGGTCTGCTCGTCCTCACCAAGGACCAGAAGGGCGGCGGCTACGTCGTCGAGGGGCTGGGCGAGGAGGCCTGATTCCCCGTCTGGAGGCCTCCCTCCGGCCCGGGAACGCAGCTGCCCGGCGCGTCGTTGTATGACGCGCTGAGCCAGAGTATAGAGGGGCCCTCGCGGCGCCCTCCCCTCCACCGCTTCGGGCGCCGTGTCCCTTCTCTTCGACACGAGGACTCCCCCATGACGGCACGCATCATCTGGACGAAGATCGACGAGGCTCCGGCGCTCGCCACCTACTCCCTGCTCCCCATCGTGCAGGCCTACCTGAAGGGCACCGGCATCGAGGTCGAGACGAGCGACATCTCCCTCGCCGGCCGGATCATCGCCAACTTCCCCGAGAAGCTCTCCGACGATCAGAAGGTCGCCGATCACCTGACCGAGCTCGGCGAGCTCGCCAAGACGCCGGCGGCGAACATCATCAAGCTGCCGAACATCTCGGCCTCGATCCCCCAGCTCCAGGACGCCATCAAGGAGCTCCAGGAGAAGGGCTACGACATCCCGGACTATCCGGAGGAGCCCAAGACCGACGAGGAGAAGGCCCTGCAGAAGCGCTTCGCCGCCTGCCTCGGCTCGGCGGTGAACCCGGTGCTGCGTGAGGGCAACTCCGACCGCCGCGCCGCGACCAGCGTGAAGAAGTTCGCCCAGAAGCACCCGCACCGGATGATGAAGCCCTGGCCCGAGTCCGGCTCCAAGGCCCGCGTCGCCCACATGGACGACAAGGACTTCTACGCGTCCGAGAAGTCGATCACCATGAAGGCCGCCGGCGAGGTCCGCATCGAGTTCGTCGGCGACGGCGAGACCAAGGTCCTGAAGGAGAGCCTGAAGCTGCAGGAGGGCGAGGTTGTAGACAGCTCCGTGATGAACGTCGCCGCGCTGCGGAAGTTCTACGCCGAGCAGATCGAGGAGGCGAAGAAGGACGGCGTCCTGCTCTCGCTGCACCTCAAGGCGACCATGATGAAGATCTCCGATCCCATCATGTTCGGCCACGCCGTCTCGGTGTACTACGCCGCCGCCCTCGACAAGCACGCCGCCGCCCTCAAGGAGATCGGCGCCAACGTGAACAACGGCCTGCAGGACGTGCTCGACAAGCTCGACCGCCTGCCCGCCGACAAGAAGGCCGAGATCGAGGCGGACATCGCCGCGGTCTACGAGACCCAGCCGGCCCTGGCGATGGTCGACTCCCGCAAGGGCATCACCAACCTGCACGTCCCCAACAACATCATCGTCGACGCCTCCATGCCGAACGTCGTGCGTGACGGCGGCAAGATGTGGAACAACGACGACGAGCTGCAGGACTGCATCGCGATGGTCCCCGATCGCTGCTACGCGACGATGTACGCGGAGATCCTCGAGGACGCGAAGGCCAAGGGCCAGTTCGATCCCTCCACCATGGGCAGCGTCTCGAACGTCGGCCTGATGGCGCAGAAGGCCGAGGAGTACGGCTCCCACGACAAGACCTTCGAGGCGCCGGCCAGCGGCAAGATCAACGTCGTCGACGCCGCCAGCGGCGAGGTCCTCCTCGAGCAGGTCGTCGAGAAGGGCGACATCTTCCGCGCCTGCCAGGCCAAGGACGAGCCGATCCGCGACTGGGTCAAGCTCGCCGTCACCCGCGCCCGCGCCTCGGGCGAGCCGGCCATCTTCTGGCTCGACGCCAACCGCGGCCACGACGCCCAGATCATCGAGAAGGTGAAGAAGTACCTCCCCGAGCACGACACCGCCGGTCTCACGATCGAGATCATGGACCCGCGCGCAGCCATGAAGTTCTCCCTCGAGCGCGTCCGCAAGGGCGAGAACACCATCGCGGTCACCGGCAACGTCCTTCGTGACTACCTCACCGATCTCTTCCCGATCCTCGAGCTCGGCACCTCCGCCCGGATGCTCTCGATCGTCCCCCTCCTCCAGGGAGGCGGCCTCTTCGAGACCGGCGCCGGCGGCTCCGCTCCGAAGCACGTGCAGCAGTTCCTCAAGGAGGGGCACCTGCGCTGGGACTCCCTGGGCGAGTACTGCGCCCTCGTGCCCTCGCTGGAGCAGGCCGCCAAGTTCTCGGGCAACGAGACCGCGAACCTGATGGCGAAGACCCTCGACACCGCCATCGGCACCTACCTCGAGAACGCCCGCTACCCCTCGCGGAAGGTCAACGAGATCGACAACCGGGGCAGCACCTTCTTCCTCGCCCTCTACTGGGCGCAGGCGCTGGCGGCCCAGGACGAGGACCCCAAGCTCAAGGCCCGCTTCAAGGAGGTCGCCGAGGAGCTCGGCAAGCACGAGGAGGCGATCGCCCAGGAGATGATCGACTGCCAGGGTGAAGCCGTCGACGTCGGCGGCTACTACCTCTTCGACGACGCCAAGACCGAGAAGGCCATGCGGCCGAGCGAGACCTTCAACAAGGTCATCGACGCGCTCTAGACCCCTCTGGAGCGTGACACCCGGGCCCGCGCCGCCTCTCTTCAGGTGGTGCGGGCCTTCGTGTCTCCGGGACTTTTTACCCGGGTAGTATTGCCTTCAGTATTTTTACCCGGATATAAATCGTCCCATGAACATCGATTCGAAGCTCCACGTCGCCTTCGTCGGCGAGCACCTGCTCGCCCGCGGTCCCCTCTCCGAGGTCGCGATGGCCATGAAGGCCCGCCTGGAGGCGGGCGAGAAGGGCCGGATCGCCCTCTACGAGGACGAGAGCGGCCGGGTGCTGGACCTCGATCTGCGAGGCACCGACGAGGAGGCCCTGGCCCGGCTCCCCGGAGGCGCCGCCGCCCCTCCGAGCAAGCGGGGTCCGGGGCGGCCGAAGCTGGGCGTGACCTCCCGGGAGATCTCCCTGCTCCCCCGCCACTGGGAGTGGCTCGCCGGCCAGCGGGGGGGCGCCTCCGCGACCCTGCGGCGGCTGGTGGACGAGGCCCGCAAGGCGGAGGTCCCGGCCGAGACGCTCCTGCGCCGCGCCCTCGACGCGGCCCACGCCTTCCTCTCGGATCTCAGCGGCGATCGAGCGGGCTTCGAGGAGGTGCTGCGAGCCCTCTACGCGAAGGACGTGGCGCGGGTCGGGGACCTCGTCGCCGACTGGCCGCACGACATCCGCGAGCAGCTGGAGCGCTACCTGGAGCGCGCCTCCGCGGCGCTCGCCCGCCAGGGCTGAGAGCCTCCGGGATCCTCGACGCACCCGGTCTTGAAAGGCCCCGGGGGCCGTGAGAAGGGAAGCCCTTTCCGCTGCTCCCGCGGCCGGGGTCGGGGACCCTTCTTTGGGCCCGTCGGGAGCTCCATCTCGCCGGAGGAGCGCATGGCCTCGCAAGGTCTCGACCAAGACACCCTGGATATGCTGCTGGACACCCTGCAGCGCTTCTCCGACCGGCAGATGCCGCCGGAGAAGCTCCTCGAGCTCGACGCGAAGAACGAGTTCCCGAAGCCCCTCATCGAAGAGATGCTCGGCCCCGACATCGGCCTGCACCTCCTCTTCATTCCGGAGGAGCAGGAGGGCCTGGGCGGCGGCGCCTACGACGTCTACCGGGTCTCCGAGGCCATGGCCCGCACCGACCTCGGCATCGCCACCGCCTTCCTGGCGATCTTCCTCGGCACCGATCCGATCGTGGTCGGCGGCACCGAGGCCCAGAAGCAGAAGTGGATGAGCAAGATCGCCGAGGGGCGCATCGTCGCCTACGCGGTGACCGAGCCCCTCGCCGGCTCGGAGCTCTCCAACATCAAGACCCGCGCCGAGCGGGTGATGGAGGGCGATCGGATCACGGGCTACAAGCTCAACGGCGCCAAGCAGTTCATCACCAACGGCTCGGTGGCCTCGATCTACACCGTGCTCGCCATGGCCCCGGACGGCCCGACCTTCTTCGTGGTCGAGGGTGGCACCGAGGGCTTCGAGCCCGGCAAGCACGAGGACAAGCACGGCATCCGCTCCTCGGACACCTCGCCCATCTCCATCGAGGACGTCTTCGTCCCCGTCGAGAACCTCCTCGGTGACGTCGAGGGCAAGGGCCTGATCCACGCCCAGTCGGTCTTCGGCTTCACCCGCCTGATGGTCGCCGCCTTCGGCCTCGGTGGGGGCGACGCGGCGATGAAGCGCGCCATCCGCTACTCGCGGGAGCGGATCCAGGCCGGCTCCCCCCTGTGCGAGAAGCCCGGCTACACCCACAAGCTCATCGTGCCGCACGTCACCACGCTGGAGGCCTGCCGCGCCTACACCGTCGAGACCGCCCGGCGCCTCGACGCCGGCGAGCCCGAGCTCCAGACCGAGGGCGCCATCGCCAAGCTGCTCGCCACCGAGGCGGGCAACGCCGCCGCCGACGCCGCGGTGCAGGCCCACGGTGGCTACGGCTACATCCGCGAGTACCAGGTCGAGAAGATCCGCCGCGACGTGCGCATCACGACCATCTACGAGGGCACCAGCGAGATCATGGAGTGGACGATCTCCCGCGACCGCTGGCGGACCCACCTGCAGCAGAAGGGTGAGTTCTACCGGCAGATGGCCTCGAGGCTCGAGACCCTCCACCGGGAGGACGACGCCGTC
Source organism: Deltaproteobacteria bacterium (assembly GCA_029210625.1). Classification (NCBI taxonomy): domain Bacteria; kingdom Pseudomonadati; phylum Myxococcota; class Myxococcia; species Deltaproteobacteria bacterium. The sequence goes on from JARGFU010000039.1 coordinate 13,244, forward strand.
GGCGCGAGCGTCGCCGCCCTCGCCCTGCGCGCCCTCCTCGAGACCGTCGAGCGCGCCCGGGCCGCGAGGCTCACCCGCCACCAGCACCACCTCTTCCGCCTCGGCGAGCTCATGGCCAAGGCCGAGGTGGCCGCGAACTTCTCCCTCTACGCCGCCGGCAAGGGCAGCGAGCGCTACGCGGCCTACTTCGCCCCCAAGGCGCTGAAGGCCATGGCCCGGGTCTACGCCCGGGAGACCGCCCTCACCATCGCCGAGGGCTCCATCCGGATGCTGCGCGGCGGCGACGCCGTGAGCCCGGTGGAGATGCCCCAGCTCGAGAGGGACCTGGGCCTGACCGCCATCAACTCGGCGATGGGCGGCCAGGTCGCCGACCTCGACGAGGTCGCCCGGGCCATCAACGAACAGGACGCGGAGGCCGAGTAGGCCCCGTTCGCGAGTAGAGAGTCGTAGCTCTAGCAGGAGACCGTCGTGTCCAACGCCATCATCGATCCCAGCCAGCGCGCCGTCGCCGTCGTCGGACTCGGCGCCATCCTCCCCGACGCCAGCGACGTCGCCACCTTCTGGCAGAACGTCCTGGCCGGACGCAGCTCGATCACCGAGGTGCCCGCCAGCCGCTGGTCCGCCGCCGACTACTACGACCCGGACCCGGCCGTCCCGGACAAGACCTACTCGAAGATCGGCGGCTGGGTCGCCGACCAGCCCTTCGACTCGCGCAAGTACCGCATCCCCCCGAAGGTCGCCGATCAGATGGACGAGGGGCAGCGCTGGGGCGTGCTGGCCGCGGGTGAGGCCCTCGAGGATCTGAAGGCCCCCCTCGATCTGGAGAACACCGGCGTCATCGTCGGCAACGCCATGGGCGGCGAGAAGCACTACCGCTCCTCCCTGCGCCTCGCCGAGCCCGAGATCCTCGGCGCCCTCGAGGCCACCCCCGGCTGGGCGGGCCTCGACGCGGCGGCCCGCCAGGCGCTCGCCCGGGGGCTGCACGATCAGCTGGCCGCCCGCTACCCCGAGACCACCGAGGACACGATGCCCGGTGAGCTCACCAACATCATGTCCGGGCGCATCGCCGCGGTCTTCAACCTGCGGGGCCCGAACTACACCACCGACGCCGCCTGCGCCTCCTCCCTGGCCGCCCTCGACGCGGCGATCCAGGGCCTGGTCGATCGCCACTTCGACGCGGTGGTCACCGGCGGCATGGACCGCAACATGGGGGCGAGCACCTTCATCAAGTTCGCCAAGATCGGCGCGCTCTCCCCGGACGGCTCCCGCCCCTACGCGGCCGGCTCCAACGGCTTCGTCATGGGTGAGGGCGGCGCCCTCTTCGTCCTCAAGCGCCTCGCCGACGCCGAGCGCGACGGTGACCGCATCTACGCCGTGATCCGCTCGGTGGGCGCCTCCTCCGACGGCAAGGGCAAGGGCATCACTGCCCCCAACCCCATCGGCCAGATCCTCGCCGTGCAGCGGGCCTGGCAGCGGGCCGGCCTCGAGCCCAACACCGCCACCCTCATCGAGGGCCACGGCACCTCGACCCCGGTGGGCGACGTCGTGGAGGTCGAGTCCCTCGCCAAGGTCATCGGCCCGGGCGCGCGGCCCGGCAGCATCGCCCTGGGCTCGATCAAGTCGCAGATCGGCCACCTCAAGAGCGGCGCCGGCGCCGCGGGCCTGCTCAAGGCCGTGCTCGCCGTCCACCACAAGGTGCTGCCGCCCTCGATCAACTTCGGATCCCCGAACCCCAACGTCGACTACGCCGCGACGCCCTTCTTCGTGAACACCGAGGCCCGCACCTGGGAGCAGCCCGCGGGCGTGCCCCGGCGCGCCGGCGTCTCCGCCTTCGGCTTCGGCGGCACCAACTTCCACGTCGTGGTCGAGGAGCACCAGCCGGGCGTGCTGACCGCCCGGCAGCCGATGGTGTCGGTGCCGGCCGCGATCGGCGCCGCCGCCCAGGGCGGGGTGCAGGCCCTCCCCGCCCCCCTGGGCGATCTGCTCACCCTCGGGGCGAGCAGCGCCGACGCCCTGGCCTCGAAGCTGGGCGAGGCCCTCGAGACCGCGAAGCGCGGGCCGCTGCCCGAGCGGGTCGCCCCCTCGGGAGAGACCCTCGACGCCCCCCACCGCCTGGCCCTCGCCTTCGAGGATCGCGAGGACCTCCTCGACAAGGGCGAGCGCGCCCTGCAGGCCTTCGCCAAGGGCAAGCCGGCGGCCTGGCGCCGCCTGCGCTCGAAGGGTGGCCACTACGGCACCGGTGACGCTGGCAAGCTCGCCTTCCTCTATCCGGGCCAGGGCTCGCAGTACGTGAACATGCTGCGCTCGCTCCAGGACGAGGAGGTCGTGCGCCGAACCTTCGCCGAGGCCGACGAGGTGATGACGCCGATCCTCGGCAAGCCGCTCACCGAGTACGTCTTCTTCGACGGCGACGACGACGCCGCGAAGGCCGCGGCGGAGGAGGCCCTCAAGGACACCACCGTCTGCCAGCCGGCGGTGCTCGCCACCTCGGTGGCGCTGACCCGGCTCCTCGCCGAGCACGGCATCGTGCCCGACATGGTCATGGGCCACAGCCTCGGAGAGTGGGGCGCGGTGGTCGCCGCCGGGATGCTCCCCTTCGACAAGGCCCTGGTGGCCGTCAGCGCCCGCGCCCAGGGCATGGCCGAGGTCTCGCTCGACGACCCGGGGAAGATGGCCTCGGTGCTCGGCGCCCGCGCCGAGGTCGAGGCGAAGCTCGCCGAGCTGGACGGCTACGTCGTCGCCGCGAACATCAACTCGACCCGCCAGACCGTCATCGCCGGCACCTCGAAGGACGTCGAGGCGGCCGTCGAGGCCTTCAACGCGATGGGCATGACCGCTCAGCTCATCCCGGTCTCCCACGCCTTCCACTCGAAGATCGTCGCGCCGGCCACCAAGGTCCTGCGCGAGACCATCGAGTCGATGCCGGTGACGCCCCCGAAGATCCCGATCATCTCGGACGTCGACGGCCAGTTCTACCCCGACACCGAGGCCGGCCTGCCCGAGGTGCGGGACCGCCTGGCCCGGCAGATGGCCTCGCCGGTGCAGTTCGTCGACGGCATCGAGACCCTCCACGCCGCCGGCGCCCGGGTCTTCCTCGAGGTCGGCCCGAAGCGGGTCCTCACCGGCTTCGCCGAGGACATCGTCGGCAGCAGGGAGGGGGTCCTCACGCTCTCGACGAACCACCCCAAGCGGGGTGACGTGGGCAGCTTCCACGACGCCATGTGCGGGCTCCACGCCGCCGGCTTCCCCCGCGCCGCGCAGCGGCCGCGCCCGGTGGCCCTGCCCCCGCCGCAGCCGGTGGCCGCGCCCCCCGCTCCGGTGAGCGCGCCTGCGCCGGTGGCCGCTGCGCCGGCCGCCCCGAGCGCCGCCGGTCCAGACTACCAGGCCCTCGGACACCTCTTCGCCAGCTTCCTGGAGCAGGGGATGGCTCTCTACCAGGGGATCGGGGAGAGGCCGCAGACGCCGACGTTGAGGCCGACGCCGACTGCGGGCCCGGTCGCCACGGCTGCACCCGTGCAGCGGGGGTCCGTCGTGGTCTCGGGCGCCGGCCTGGGCCTGCCCGGCACGAGCGGCCGCGTCTTCGACGACGCCAACATCGATCGCATCCTCGCCGGCGAGAGCTTCATCGAGGCGATCCCCGAGGCGAAGCGCGAGGAGATGCTCGAGCGCAACGTCGTGCGGCTGGTGAAGCGCGACGTCGGCGAGCCCTCGATGGATCCGGTCACCGACACCTCCGAGGTGATCCGCCTGGCCGCCCGCCGGGGCGCCTTCGACCTGGCCGCCGAGTTCGGCATCGACGCCCCCCGGGTCGAGGCCTTCGACATCACCACCCGCCTGGCCATCGGCGCCGCCCTCGAGGCCCTCAAGGACGCGGGCATCCCGCTGGTGCGCCGCTACCGCAAGGCCACGACCGGCAAGATGCTCCCGGGCGCCTGGCAGCTCCCCGAGTCCTTCGCCGACGAGACCGGCATCGTCTTCGCCTCGGCCTTCCCGGGCGTGGACAACCTGGTCGACCACCTCGACCGCTTCCACCGGGGGCGGCTGCAGGAGAAGGTCCTCGCCGAGCTGAAGGAGCTGCGCGAGGGAACCACCGACGCCGAGACGAAGAGCCGCCTCGACGCTCGCATCGCCGAGCTGGAGCAGGCCGCGGCCGAGTCGCGCTACGTCTTCGACCGGCGCTTCCTCTTCCAGATCCTCTCGATGGGTCACTCCCAGCTCGCCGAGCTCCTCGGCGCGCGAGGCCCGAACACCCAGGTGAACGCCGCCTGCGCGTCGACCACCCAGGCCGTGGCCATCGCCGAGGACTGGATCCGCAGCGGGCGCTGCCGCCGGGTGATCGTCGTCGCCGCCGACGACGTCACCTCCGACAACCTGCTGCCCTGGATCGGCACGGGCTTCCTCGCCACCGGCGCGGCCTCCACCGAGGAGGACGTCAAGCGGGCCGCCCTGCCCTTCGATCGCCGCCGCAACGGCATGCTCATCGGCATGGGCGCCTGCGGGCTGGTCCTCGAGGCCGAGGACGCCCTGCGCGAGCGCGGGATGCGCGGCATCTCCGAGCTCCTCTCCAGCGAGGTCGCCAACAGCGGCTTCCACGGCACGCGCCTCGACGTCGCCCACATCGGCGGCATCATGGAGCGGCTGGTGGCGACCGCCGAGCGGCGCCACGGGCTCGCCCGCCGGGAGCTCGCGAAGGAGCTGGTCTTCATCTCCCACGAGACCTACACCCCCGCCCGGGGTGGCAGCGCCTCGGCCGAGGTCCACGCCCTGCGCCAGACCTTCGGCGACGGCGCCGACGACATCGTCATCGCCAACACCAAGGGCTTCACCGGCCACCCCCAGGGGGCGGGCATCGAGGACGCGGTCACCGCGAAGATCCTCCAGAAGGGCATCGTCCCGCCGGTGCCGAACTTCCAGGAGCCCGACCCCGAGCTCGGCGCCCTGAACCTCTCCCGGGGCGGTGCGTACCCGGTGCGCTTCGCCCTGCGCCTGGCCGCGGGCTTCGGCTCGCAGGTGGCCATGAGCCTCTACCGCCGGATCCCCGGCTGTGAGCAGCGCGTCGCCGATCAGGCTGCCTACGATCGGTGGATCGCCGGCCTCGTCGGCCGCGACCAGGCCAACCTCGAGATCGTCGATCGCACCCTGCGGGTGAAGGACGCCGGCGCTCCGGGCGCCGCCGTCGCGGCCTCGCGCTGGACCTTCGGCGACACGCCGGCGGCGCTGGCCGAGGGTGCCGGGCAGCCGGTGGCCCGGGCGCAGCAGGCCATCGCGCCTGCGCTCGCACCTACCCCGGTGACTCCGGCGAGCCCTCCGCCGACGCAGAAGCAGACGCAGACGGCGGCCGTTCCCGCACCCGCACCCGCCGCCGCCGCAGTGGATCCGGTGGAGCAGGCGGTGCTGGCGGTGGTCTCCGCCAAGACGGGGTACGACACGGACATGCTCGAGCTCGACCTCGACCTCGAGGCCGACCTGGGCATCGACACCGTGAAGCAGGCCGAGGTCTTCGGCGAGGTCCGGGAGGCCTTCGACATCCCGCCCCAGGACGACCTGAAGCTCTCGGACTACCCGACCCTGGCGAGCGTGATCGGCTTCGTGCGCAAGCACCGCCCCGACCTCGCGGCGACCGTGCCCGCGCCGGCCCCGGCCGCCCAGGCCGCGCCCGCCCCCGCGCCGCAGGCCGCCCCGGTGGCGGCCGTCGACGTGGTCGCGCGGGCCGTGATGGCCGTCGTCAGCGCCAAGACGGGCTACGACGAGGACATGCTCGAGCTCGACCTCGACCTCGAGGCCGACCTGGGCATCGACACCGTGAAGCAGGCCGAGGTCTTCGGCGAGGTGCGCGAGCAGTTCGGCATCCCGCCCCAGGACGATCTGAAGCTCTCGGACTACCCGAGCCTGCAGCACGTCATCGACTTCGTGCGCAAGCACCGGCCGGATCTCGCGGCCGCGGCGCCCGTTCCAGTGACGGTGATGGGGACGGTGACGGGGACGGCGCCCGTAGCGCCGGCGGCGGATGGTGTGGACCCGGTAGTGGCGGCAGTCCTCTCGGTGGTCAGCGCCAAGACGGGCTACGATCAGGACATGCTCGAGCTCGACCTCGACCTCGAGGCCGACCTGGGCATCGACACCGTGAAGCAGGCCGAAGTCTTCGGGCAGGTGCGCGAGCAGTTCGACATCCCGCCCCAGGACGACCTCAAGCTCTCCGAGTACCCCACCCTGCAGCACGTCATCGACTTCGTGCGGCTGCATCGCTCGGATCTGGCGAGCCCCGAGTCCTGGGGAGCGCCCGCCGCGCCGGTCGAGCCGACCGGTCAGCCGGCGTGGGCCGTGGTCACCGGGGCAAACCCGGTGACGGGACCGGGGACGGGGACGGCGTCCGCAGGGCAGTCGACCGCCGGAATGGACCCGATCGCTCAGGCTGTGATGGCGGTCGTGTCGGAGAAGACGGGGTACGACGAGGACATGCTGGAGCTCGACCTCGATCTCGAGGCCGACCTGGGCATCGACACGGTGAAGCAGGCCGAGGTCTTCGGGCAGGTGCGCGAGCAGTTCGGCATCCCGCCCCAGGACGACCTCAAGCTCTCCGAGTACCCGACCCTGCAGCACGTCATCGACTTCGTGCGCAAGCACCGGCCGGACGCCGGCGCGGCCACGGCCGGGGCGAGCGAGCCCGCCGCCGGACCCGCGGCGGAGGCCGGCGGGAGCGAGGCGGCGCTCGCCGATCGCGGTCGCGAGCTGGCGCGGGTGCCCGTGCCGATGGTGCGCGCTCCCCTCGCCCTCTGTGGCCCCACCGGCGTGAGCGCCGAGGGGCGGATCCTCGTCGTCTGTGACGGCGGCGGCGCGGGCGCCCAGCTGGCCAAGGCCCTCACCGAGCGTGGCGCCTCGGTCGCCAAGGTCGAGGTGCGCAAGGACCCGGCCGCCTTCGAGGAGGAGGTGCGGGAGTGGGCCTCCGAGGGGCCCGTGAAGGGCGCCTTCGTGCTCACCGGCCTGGACCCCATGCCGGCCTTCGCCGACCTGGACCTCGCCGCCTGGCGCAAGCTCAACGACGATCGAGTGAAGCTCCTGCGCTCCACCGCCCGGGCCCTCTACGAGGCGCTGGGCGAGGCCGGCACCTTCCTCTTCACCGCCACCCGCCTCGGCGGCCTCCACGGCTACGGCGAGGAGGGCGCCCTCAACCCGGTGAGCGGCGCGGTGACCGGCTTCACCAAGGCCCTGGCCCGCGAGCGGCCCGAGGCGCTGGTGAAGGTCGTCGACTTCGCCGAGGGCGCCACGGCCCTCGACGTGGCCGCCACCCTCCTCGCGGAGCTCGAGCGGGATCGCGGCGTCACCGAGGTCGGGCACCTCGGCGACCTGCGCTACACCCTGGGCCTGCAGGCCCACGCCGAGATGCCCCTGGGCGAGCGCCGGCCGCTGGTGCTCGGCCGCGAGACCGTCTTCCTGGTCACCGGCGGCGCCGGGGCGGTCACCACCGCCATCGTGAACGACCTGGCGCGGGCCTCGAAGGGCACCTTCCACCTCCTCGACGCCCGGCCCATGCCGGACGAGGCGATGAAGGCCGACGTGGCGAAGCTCGGCGCGGACCGCGAGGGGCTCAAGCGCGAGGTCTTCGAGCGCATCAAGGCCGCGGGCGGCCGCGCCACCCCGGTGGAGGTGGAGAAGACCCTCTTCGACCTCGAGCGGGCCGGCGCCATCCTGCAGGTCCTCGCCGACGTCGAGGCCGCCGGGGGCAAGGCCCACTACCACTCGGTGGACGTCACCAGCGACGAGGCCATGGGCGCCGTCTTCCGGGCGATCCGGGCCGAGAGCAAGAAGGTGAACGTGATCCTCCACGCGGCGGGGCTCGAGCGCTCACGCGCCCTCGACGCCAAGGAGATCGCGGAGTGGGATCTGGTCTTCGGCGTGAAGTCCGACGGGCTCTTCAACCTGTTGAAGAACACCGAGGCCGACCCGCCGGAGGCGGTGGTCTTCTTCTCCTCGGTGGCCGGCCGCTTCGGCAACGCCGGGCAGACCGACTACAGCTCGGGCAACGACCTGATGTGCAAGGTCGCCTCCTACTGGGCGGCGCGGCACCCCTTCCACCTGGCCGTCAGCCTGGACTGGACGGCCTGGGGCGGCCTGGGCATGGCCACCCGGGGCAACATCCCCGAGGCCATGGCGCGGGCGGGCATCGAGATGCTCGAGCCCTCCGACGGCGTGCCGGTGATCCGGCAGGCCCTCGAGAGCGGCTTCAGCGGCGAGGCCGTCATCGGCCGGCGGCTGGGCATCCTCCTCGAGCCGCCGGCCGGCGGCGAGCTCGCGATGAGCGCCCTCCAGCGTCAGGACGCCGAGCGCACCCTCGAGGTCGTCTCGGTCGAGCAGAACCCACACCTGGGGATCGCGGTGACCCTGCGGGCCGACCCGACCGCCGAGCCCTTCCTCCACGATCACCAGATCGAGGGGACGCCGGTGCTGCCGGGGGTGATGGGCCTGGAGGCCTTCGCCGAGACCGCCCGCCTGCTCCTGCCCCGCCACACCATCAAGGCGATGGAGGAGGTCTCCTTCGAGGCACCCCTGAAGTACTTCCGGGGCGAGGCTCGCACGATGCTGGTCCAGGCGCGGCCCTTCCGGGTCCGCGACGAGATCCACCTCCAGGTCGCGCTCTCCTCCTCGCAGGCCCTGGTGGGCGGACGGACCCAGGAGAAGGTCCACTTCTCCGCGCGGGTGGTGCTGGTCTCCGATCGAGAGCACCTGCCCGAGCCCGAGGCCCTGCCCCGGCCGAAGGACGCCGACGCGGCCCTCGACCGCGAGGCCATCTACCGGGTCTTCTTCCATGGCCCCGCCTATCAGGTGCTCTCGAAGATCGAGCGCAGCAACGGCGGCCTGCGCGGCGTCTTCCAGGACGAGCTGCCGGCGGGCACCTCCCGCGGTGGTGAGGGGCTCTTCCTGCCGCGGCTGGTGGAGTTCGGCTTCCAGTCGGCCGGCGTCTGGGAGATCGGCGCCACCGGTCAGCTCGGGCTGCCCTCGAAGCTCGAGCGGGTGACCGTCTGGCCCCAGGCTGCCCGGGGCGCGCTCCTCGCCGAGGTCGCGAGCGCGGGCAGCGCCGAGGCGCCGGCCTTCGACATCGTGGTCCGCGACACGGAGGGCCGGGTCCACGCCAAGCTCGAGGGCTACCGCACCTCGCAGCTCCCCGGCGCCCTGGCCGAGGAGGAGCTGGCGCCCTTCCGCGAGGTCGTGCCCGCGACCTAGGGAACCGGCGCCTTGCTCCACTGGAAGATCGTTCGCGCCGCGGACGACCCGGCCCTCGACGAGAGCCGGGCGCCCGAGGGCCTGCTCTCGCCCGAGGAGGAGGTCCTCCTGCGGCGGATGCGCTTCGAGGCGCGGCGCCGCAAGTGGCTCCTCGGGCGGCGGGCGGCCAAGCTCGCCCTCACCGAGCTCTACCGGGCCTGGAAGGGCAAGGTGATCGCGCCCTCGGCCTTCACCATCCGCAACGAGGACTCGGGGGCCCCCTTCGCCGAGCTCTCTGGCGAGCGCCTGCCGGTCTGCCTCTCGATCTCGCACCGCGCCTCGCACGGCGTGGCCGCCGTCGACTCGGATCCCTCCCACGTCATCGGGATCGACCTCGAGCTGATCGAGGACCGCAGCCCCGCCCTGGCCCGCACCTTCTTCACGACCGCCGAGCAGGCCGCCCTCGAGGACCTCGACGAGGCGCAGCGTCGCCTGGCGGTCGCCCGGCTCTGGAGCGGCAAGGAGGCGGTGCTCAAGGCGCTGGGGCTCGGGCTGCGGCGCGACACCCGGGCCATCGAGATCGGGGAGAGCCCACCCACGCCCGCAGCCGCGCTCGCCCCGGGCTTCGAGCCCCTCGGCGTCCGTCTGGCGGGCGAGCTGGAGCAAGAGGTGGAGGGCAAGCTCGCCCTCGGCTGGTGCGAGGGCACCGGCTACCTCCTCACCCTCGCCGTCCTGGAGCGCGATCCCGCCAGTGGTCACACCACTGGATCGCGCCGGCCCGATCCGCGTTGACCCACCCGATCCCGCTCGGTAGCGTCGAGTGGGGTAACCGTCCGGGGGAAAAGAAGAATGCTCGCCGCTCCTTCCCGTGAGTTCGACTGCCTGCTCGCGCAGCTCGCCCGCGTGCCCTCGGGCACCGCGACCCTGCGTGACGCCCACCTCGACTACGCCGCCGTGGCGTTGCGCGTGCATCCCTTCGTGATCGACGCCACCCGCAGCTACCTCGACGCCGTCGACGGCTGGCAGGACCTCCACCGCGAGGTCGACGCGATCGATCCGAAGGTCGTGCGGGTGGCCGAGGGCGCGCTCCTCGACGGTGAGAGTGGCGAGGCCCGGGCGCTCCTCGACGCGGCCGGCGATCACCCTCGCGGGCTGGACCACCTCTGCGACGATGCCCCCGAGGAGGTCGCCGCCACCTTCGGCGTGCACCCCTACGTGGTCTTCCGGGCGCGAGGCGTCCTCGAGCGCCGCGCCCTCTGCCGCCGCGGCGCCTGACGCCCGCCGGGAGGCGCCGGGGCCGGCGTGCTACGCTGCCCGGATGGGCTCGCTCGTAACTGCTGGCCGGTCTCTCCTGCTCGCGATCCTGCTCACGCCCCCGGCGGCGCTGAGCCAGCGCCCCCCGGCCCCCTCCGAGGCGACGCGCCCGGATCCCATCGCGCGCCTGCAGGCCCACCTCGTCGTCCACGGGAAGGGCACTCCCTGGCACTTCGTTAGCGGCACCGAGCAGCAGAAGGCGGCGATGCGAAAGATGGTCGCCGAGGCGCCCGCCCTGAAGTACTTCCCGGGCTACCGCCTGATCCGGCTGATCCACTGGAACCCCGCCGCGGGCTATCCGGGCAGCGTGAGCGCCGACCTGCGCATCGTGCAGCACCGGGTGAGCGGCCTCTGTCACGCTCCGACTCCGGAGTGGATCGCCACCTTCCGCAAGGCACAGCCTCTCGACGTGGACGCCATGAGCGATGCGGAGCGGGCGGCCTACCTCTCCGAGCTCGTCTCGCTCACGACCCTCCGCGACCACCGGGGCTTCGCCGTGAAGTCGCTCGAGAAGCTCGGCCCCCGCCGCTACCGGCTGAGGCACGTGTCGAAGCACCCGATGGGTCCCAGGGTGTTGGAGGAGACCCTGGAGTTCGATCCGAACGGCGCCGTGCTCCCGGGCGGCCGACTCTTTTCCGGCGGCCTCTAGCTCTCACCCTCACCTCCCGAGGGTGTCATGCCTCATCCCGCGATCCTCCCAACCTTGCTCGCCCTGGCCCTCCTCGGGGCCAGCCAGCCGGTCCACGCGGCCGGCCCGGGGGAGGATCCGCTCGCGGTGGCCGACACCTACCTCGCCGCCGGGATGCACGAGGACGCGGAGAAGGCCTACCTGAAGGCCAAGCTCCTCGACGAGGAGCTCGACCTGGCCCTCCTGGCCCGGGCGGAGAACTTCGAGCGCTGGGGACGCCTGCAGGAGTCGGTGAGGAGCTACCGGCGCTTCCTCTCCCGCTCGGAGGAGCTCCTGCCCCGGCTCGTGATCGAGCGGATCGAGCAGCGCGCCCGGTGGCTCTCCTGGAACGACGCCCACCATCGATCGAAGGTGCTGCTCCGCAAGGGCGCCACCCGGCTCATCGGTGGCATCGCCCTCGGTGGGCTCGGGACCCTGGCCTACCTCGGGGGCCGCAGCCTGATGGAGCGCTCGAACCTGGACCTGAACCTCATCATCGGCGCCCTGGTGCTCGAGGCCCTGGGCTGGACCGGCTTCGGTCTCGGCGGGCTCCTGGGCACGGTCGGCCTGGCGAACCTCGTCTGGGGCGGCGTCCTCGCCTCCCGCGGCAGCCAGGAGCCCCCTCGTCCCGGCGCCCTGGGGCCGGCCCCCGCCTGGCGTCGGATGGTGGGCAGCCGCCTGGGTGATCCGGTCCCCTCCGGCAGCGCCGTGGCCGAGCCCGAGACATCACCGCGGCTCACGCCCCCGCCGCTGGTGCGGGTGCCCGCCACGCCCCTGGCGCCGCCGCCCCTGCCGCCGCCGCCGGTGCTGATCGTTCCGCGCTAGAGCAGGACCGCAGCCCAGTCGGCCTCCTTGAAGCCGACGAGGACCACGTCGTCCCCGACGAGCAGCGGCCGCTTGACGAGCATCCCGTCGGCGGCGAGCGAGGCGAGCTGCTCGTCCTCGCTCATCTGCGGCAGCCGCTCCTTGAAGCCGCCGCCCCGGTAGGACTGCCCGGCCACATTGAAGAGCTTCTTCAGGGGCAGCCCCGAGGCCTTCCAGGCCCTCTTCAGGGCGGCCTTCGAGGGTGGGCTCTCCTTCAGGTCGATCGACCTCACGGCGAGGCCGTGCTGGTCGAGCCACTTCAGGGCCTTCTTGCAGGTGCTGCAGCCGTCGTAACAGTAGACCGTGATCATGGACCGGAAGGCTAATCCGGTCCCCGAGCTCATGCACGCCTACGCTGGAGCAAGGTGCGAGCGCCCAGGAGCAGCACCGGCAGCGCCATCGCCACCACCCGGCCGCCCCGGTACCAGAGGGGGCTTGCCTGATCGCGGCCGAGCAGGGTGTCGGGCGAGAGGGGCTCGGCCGGCAGCAAGTAGAGGCCGAAGATGCACAGGCCCACCACCACGAACCAGGCCACGGCCACCGACAAGGCGTGGTCCGTGATCGTGGTGAGGGGGAGGACCGCCACGAGGCCCAGCAGTCCCACGCCCAGCGCCACCCAGGTCGAGGCCTCCGGGGTCGGGTGCCAGTCGAAGAGGTTCAGATCGAGGTCGAGGTAGGCCATCGACCCGAAGATCGCGGCGCCGACCCCACCCCAGAGCAGCACCACGCCGATCACCCGGAACCAGTTCGTCCCGGCGCTCTTCCTGGTCTCGGATCCGGACATGGGAGCTCCTCCTTGGTGGAGATCATACCTCCGGGCGCCCGGTTCTGTTCCCGGTGACCTACTTTCGGTGCCAGGTGACCCCATCGACCACCGCCGTGGTCTCGTTGCAGGTGAAGGCGGTGCTGACGGTCTGCTCCGGGAGGTTCCGCTCCTGACCGCAGGTCACGGTGCGTCCATAGGTGAGGGTCAGGGTGCCCGAGAACTCGCTGTCGCTCGTCCAGGTGAACTCGACGAAGTTGTCCTGCTTGTTGCACTGACCGGTGCACTCGGGCGTGTAGGTGATGGCGGAGCCATCGGAGCGCAAGGTGTAGGTCGAGAACTGGTCCAGGCAGGTCGGGTTGGGATCGGTGTCCCAGGTCCCCACCAGGCACTCGCCCTCCCCCGTGCCCGAGCCCGGCTCCCGCCCCACCGGGGGTTCGGCCTCGCTGCAGGCCGCCGCGGCGGTCCACTTGTCCTCGATCCCCGGCGCGACCTCCTCGTCCGTGCAGTGGTTCTCGTAGCCGATGGCCTTGCACTGCTTGTTCTCGTGGAAGGCGACGTTCAGCCCCGGACCCTCCGCCGACTCGCAGAACTCCCGCTCCTCTCCCTGCCAGCAGTAGTAGAAGTCCTCGCCGCTACCGGCCGTGCCCCAGAACTCGCAGGCGCCGTAGCCGCCACAGCCGCAGACGAAGAAGAGGGCAGCGAAGGTGACGCCGAGCACGGTGAGTCGTCGCAGGAAGGTCATCCCCGGCAATCAGATCCGCGGGACGGGAAATGCCAGCGCCGGGCCACTCGACCGATTTGACTTCCGGGGTGCCGACCTGCGAGGGTGCGCGCGAAATGATGCTTCGCTTCACCAGCAGCGCGTTCTCCGGCCGCACCGGCAGTGATCTGTCCGGCGCGGAACTGGATTCCTGCGCCCCGGAGGTGGACCGCTAGCGTCTGATCGAAGCGATCGAACGGCTTTCACGAGGCCCCCTCCGGACGATGACCGGAGGGGGCCTTTTCTTTTGCCCGCAATCCGGCGGGCAAACCCCCGGGGCCGCAAGGAGGCCCCGACCCCAACCAAGGAGAAGAACCATGAACCCCAAGCTGCACCTGAACGTCGGCACCATCGGCCACGTCGATCACGGGAAGACCACCCTGACTGCAGCCCTCACCTCCGTGATGGCTGCCCGTCATGGCGGCGAAGCGCTGCGCTTCGACGAGATCGACCGCGCCCCCGAGGAGCGTGAGAAGGGGATCACCATCAACACCGCTCACGTGCGCTACGACTCGGCAAGGCGGCACTACGCCCACATCGACTGCCCCGGGCACGCCGACTACGTGAAGAACATGATCACCGGTGCCTCCCAGATGGACGGCGCCATCCTGCTGGTGGACGCCTCGCAGGGGCCGCAGCCCCAGACCCGCGAGCACGTCCTGCTCGCCCGGCAGGTGGGCATCGAGCACCTGGTCGTGTTCGTGAACAAGGTGGATATCGCCGAGGCCGATCTGCTCGAGCTCGTCGAGCTGGAGACCGCCGAGCTCCTCGAGGCCCAGGGCTACACGGGCGTCCCCTTCGTGCGGGGCTCCGCCCGCGAGGCCCTGCGTGCCGCCGAGGAGGGCCGCTTCGACGCCCCCGAGGTCGAGTGCATCGACCGGCTCGTGGCCGTGATGGACGAGCACCTCCCGGATCCCGTGCGGGACCTGGAGGCGCCCTTCCTCATGCCCGTCGAGGACGTGCACACCATCAAGGGGCGCGGGACCGTGGTCACCGGCCGCGTCGAGCGCGGGGTGCTCGAGCCCCTGGCGACCGTCGAGCTCATCGGGCTCTCGGGCGCCGGCGAGCCGCTGCGCCAGGCGGTGGTCACCGGCATGCAGGCCTTCCACCGGGACATCCCCCGGGCCGAGGCCGGCATGAACGTGGGCCTCCTCCTGCGCAACGTCGAGCGGGACTCCGTCTCCCGGGGCCAGGTGGTCGCGGCCAGCGGCTCGGTGCGCTCGCGCCGGGCGGGCAAGGCGGAGGTCTTCGTGCTCACCGAGCAGGAGGGCGGCCGCCACACCCCCTTCGGCGCGGGCTACACGCCGCAGCTCTTCTTCGGCGCCACCAGCGTCACCGCGGTGCTCGAGCCCGAGGCCGGCAAGCTGGTCGCCCCCGGTGACCACACCACCCTCGCCTTCTCGCTGGGCAAGGCCGTGGCCATCGAGGTCGGCATGCGCTTCGCCATCCGCGAGGGCGGCAAGACCGTCGGCGCCGGCGTCGTGACCGAGGTCGGCGCCTAGCGGCGATGCATCAAGAGGGGGCGGCGTCCCGTCTGGATCCACTGCATCCGGCGGGGCGCCGCCTCTACGCCGCCTTCCAGGCCGGGATCCGGCTGCGGGGCCGGCGCCCCTCGATGGCGGTCAGGATCGCCTTGCCGGCCGAGGTGATGCGCCGCAGGGAGCGGGTCAGGTCAGCGGTGCTGGCCCCGTTCCAGACGATGTACTCGGCCGCCGACTCGAGACCGTTGCCGAGGGGGACCTCCAGTGCCCGGCACACGACGTGGGAGACCGCCTCGGCCTCCATCTCGCGCTGCTCGCGCGGCGGAAGCACCTGCCCCGCCTCCAGGTGGAGCAGGACGTGGGCGTACTCGTGGCAGAGCACCCGGATGCGCTCGTGGGGGGCCAGGTCGTGACGGATCCCCACCGAGTCCGGTGAGGCGTTGCCGAGCAGCCCGATGACCAGGTGCTCGCTGCGGGACAGCGGCCGCAGGGCGATGCCCAGCCACTGGGCCGCCGCCTCGATGGCCGGCAGCCAGGCCTCGGCCTCGCGCACGATCCGGGGCGCCCCCTCGGGGCCGTCGGTCTGGAGCACGTCGAAGACCCAGGCCATCCGGAAGGGCCAGCCCGTGTCGCTCCCCGGCGTGTAAATGAGGATCGCCTGCTCGCCCTTGCGCACGACCCGACCCTCCCGGGCCCACTGGCTCTTCCCTCGCACCCGGGTCGCGGTCGGCCGCTGCTCGGCGATGAGGTGCTGGTTGTGGAAGGAGTAGTGCCAGTGCCAGGCCATCCGGCCGATCAATCGATCGAAGCACTCGGACCGGGTGGTCCCGTCGACCTCGTGGATCAGCGCCTCGACCTCGGCCTTCACCCCCTTGCGGGCCCGCGCCAGCAGCCTCGCTCCGCTCTCGCCCTTCCCGTCCATGCCTTGAAGGTAGCGGGTGGGTCTGACGGATCAGGACGTCGAGGGCCGGACGAGACTCTGCCCTCATCCGTCACACACCTGCGGTACCCTGGGGACAGTCAGACATTCATCACGACAGGGTGAGGGACGGGCCCGTTGACCCCTGGCCAACCGACGCGGACAGCGCACGGTGGCAATGCCCGACCGATGAGGAGACCCGCCATGCCGAAGGCATCCGCTACTTCTTCCTATCCCCGGATCTGCGTCCGCTTCATCGCTGGCGTCTACCACTGGCTGCCCGTGCAGCCGATCGAGACGGCCCCCGAGCACCCACCGGCCCCGGGCAAGATCCTCCAGTTCCTCGACCCGGCCCCGGGCGAGGGGCCGGGCTGGCCGCCGGAGCGCTGCGAGGCCCTGATCGCGCGCGCCGAGCTGCTCTGCCGCCAGCAGGGCAAGAGCGTCTGTGTCGTCTTCGGTCCGAGGGACGCCGTCTACCTGGAGCCCGACGGACGCCGGAAGCAGTCGGACGAGCCCCCCTGGGGCGGCGTCGGGCTCACCGGAGGTGTGAACCTCGACCTCGATCCCACCGGTGAGGGCGTGCGCGAGCCCCCGCCCACCTCGAAGGAGCAACTCGAGGCCATGCTCGACCGGCACTTCCCCGACCGGCACGAGCTCCCCGACGACGACGAGGTCGACGAGGACGAGGTCGATGAGCTGCAGCCGGACGAGGGCTTCGTCGTCGTCTGCTCCGGCGACCTCGGTGGCGACGTCTGGTTCGACGAGGACTTCGCTGCCGTCGAGGAGGTCCGCCACCTGCTCTGCTGCCTCGAGCCCGAGCACGAGGCGCGCTTCGACTGGGAGGTCCACCTCGAGGGCCTGCCCATGTTCGACCGGCTCCCGCAGCTGGAGTGGCCGCCCCTCGGCGACCACCGCCAGCTCGAGGAGATCGGCCCCTTCTGGGCCGAGATCGGCGAGCCCATCTGCGACTTCCCCGGCCGCACCTTCCACCAGCTCCTGGTGGAGGTGAGGGAGGAGCACCGCGAGCACGTGCAGGAGCAGTTCGGCGAGCTCGCCCGTCGCCTGCGCCCCATCGTCGAGGAGATCTGGGAATGAGCCGCTAGAGCAGCCGCCGCAGCACCTCGTCGCCCTTGAGCACCTCGCCGGGGGCGACGATGCGGGCGCAGACGAGCGCGCGGGTCAGGGCGATGTGCATCCGCGCGTTGCGGCTGCGGCGGTCCGCGTCGCTGGCGCCGTCCATCAGGCGCAGGTCGGTGACGATCACCGCCGGGCGCTCGAGGCCCTTCACCCGCAGGAAGGTGTCGGCGACGATCTTCTCGCGCATGTCGGGCGCGTCGGCGCGCACCACCTCGTGGCGGCCGATGCGGGCGGCCTTCGCCATCCCCTCCTCTGCGGTCTGACCGCGCAGGCTGACCACGAAGATGTCGCCGGGCTGCAGGCCCTCCGAGAGGAGCTGATCGATGCACCGGCCCACCTTCTCCGGCACCGACGAGGCGCTGGGGCAGCCGACGATCTTGAGGATGCCCTCCTCGAGCGCCCGGCCGATGACCTCGGCGTGCTCGGGGTCGTCGGTGGGGTCCGGGGTGCCGGCCTCCTGGCGGTACTCGTCGGCCAGGGCCGAGATGCCCGGCGGGCAGCGCAGCTTCGCCCGCAGATCGAAGGTGAAGGGGAACTCGGTCTTCGGCGGCCGGCGGTCCGGCCAGAAGGCCTGGTCGGGATCGGCGAAGGCCCACATCCGCCGCCCCTCCGCGAGGTTCGAGAGCAGCAGCCAGGCGCTCTCGGTGAGGTCCTGCGCCTCGTCCACCACGATGGCGTCCGGGCGATCCTCGTCGTGGAGCAGCTCGACCGCCTCCGCCGCCTTCAGCGGCAGCTCGGCCCAGAACGCCGCCTCGGTGGCCGGCGTCTCCGCGGCGCTCTCCGGGACGTGCCCGACGGTCCGCAGGATGTCGAAGGCCAGGTCGCTCAGGGTCTTCACCTCGATCCCCTCGAGGCTCTCGTCGAGGAAGCGCCGCAGGCTGTTGGTGAAGCAGACCAGCAGGGTCTTCATCCCCTTCGCCGCGTGCCGGCGGGCGGTCTCGGCGGCCAGCAGGGTCTTGCCCGAGCCGGCCGGCCCGTGGACCAGCATCCGCTCGTTCGCCATCAGCCCCTCGAGCACCGCCATCTGGTGGACGTCGAGGGCGTGCCACTGCTCGCGCACGTCCTCGACCCGCGCACCGAGGGAGAGGCGCGGCACCCAAGAGTCGCCCCAGAGCTCGTGAAGGGCCCGGATCCAGCGGTCGTTGCGCGGAGCGTGGGGCGGCAGGGCGTCCTCCATCAGCTCACCGAGGGCCTTGTCCAGCCACTCCAGGTGCCGGCGCCCGATGACCACGCCCCTGAGGTCGTCCTGTCCCACCTCGTTGTCGAAGGTCATGTCGGGGAAGCAGACCGCCGCGCCGAAGGGGGGCGGCTCGACCCCGAGCTCCTCCAGCCGCCGGACGAGCCGGTGGACGAAGCGCTCCGCCTGCTCCCGCGGCGCCTTCTCCATGCGGCGGCCGTTCTGCCACCAGTGCCCGCCGCGCAGCACCAGCTGTCCGCCCTTCACCTCCAGCGCCAGCAACCCGCGGCGCGGGTCGGCGATGACGAAGTCCCCCTCCCCCAGCAGGTTCTTGTGATCGCGGATCCGCAGCGAGTGCCAGGCCCACCACCCCGCCGGCAGGTGCTTGGAGAGCGCCGTCCACACCCCCCGCTCCGACTCGGGCGCACCCGAGCGCGGTGAGAGACCGGGATGGAGGCCGGGGGTGGGAGCGGGCATCGGGGGGGGATTCTGCCACGAGTGGCGGCCAGACCCCATCGCATCAGCGCACCGGTCGGTCCGACTCACCCGTGCCACCGGCACGGAAGCTCCTCTACTCGTCCTCCGCCCCACCGACCGCAGGATCCGGCAACCTGCGATGGCCCTCGAAGATCGTGAGGACCGTAACCTGGCCAGGTCTGACCCGGTAGACGATCCGGTAGGTGCCGATGAGCCGCTCGCGCAGGTCCTGCCGCTCGGGGAACTCCGGTACCAGCCGGCCCGCGAGCGGAAATCCGGCCGCACTCTCGACGGCAGAGAGGATGCTCTCCACCCACTCGAATGCAGCGCCTGGATTGTCCTCCGCGATGAAGTCGGCGATCTCGTCGAGATCTCGGGTCGCACGTTCGGTCCAGGCGATCGCCGCTGGCCTCTCCACCCCCGCCACCTCCTCAGGTCAACGCTTGCGAGAACGGCGATGCCGCCGCCGCGCTCTCGCGGCGACCTCCTCATGACCGCTCACCGGACCGGCCTCTGACTGGGCCAGGCCCTCCTCCACGGCCGCTACGAAGTCGATGTGGCGAACCAGCCGATCGTAGGCCTCCGGGGAGAGCAGAACACCCGCGGCCCGGCCGTTCTGGGTGATGACGATCGGCTCCGACTCCTCCCCCAGGCGACGGAGCCACTCCGCCGTCCGGGTCTTGAACTCACTCACCGGAACGATGTTCTCCGAGACTCGCAGGGGTCGCATTCCAGGCTCCTTTTGATGATCCGTTTTTGGATCTTTATTTAGATCCATATTCTGCCCCATCTTGCCACGAATCGAGCCTGGCCTGCACCCATGCCATCGGCTTCCTTCGTAGCATGGCCCCCTGACATCGCCCGCCTCTCGCGGACCGCTGACCGCAACCGACCCGGTCTCGCTGCTATAAGGCTTCTCGAGAGCAGGGATCACCCGACACCTCCGGAAACCAAGCCCGTGCCCCTGACCGTCGACTCCTTCACCGAGAAACTCTACGACCTCAACGTCGGGCTGATCGGCGACGGTCGCGCTCAACATGAGCGCCCTCACA
Source organism: Deltaproteobacteria bacterium (assembly GCA_029210625.1). Lineage (NCBI taxonomy): Bacteria > Pseudomonadati > Myxococcota > Myxococcia > Deltaproteobacteria bacterium. Next base: position 33,056 of record JARGFU010000039.1, read on the forward strand.
AGCCCGCCATGTTGCTCGCCGTGCTGGATCTCTTCGAGGCTGGCGAGATCACCGAAGGCCGGGTCGAATGGTCGGCGCCGCTGCGGGAGAGATTTTCGAAGTACCTCGGGGTCGTGAAGCACCTGAACGACCAGAACACTCCCCAGTACCCCTTCTTCCACCTGCGGTCCGAGGGGTTCTGGCACCCGCGGGAGGACCGCGGCGCAGCAGGAGTCCTCGAGCTCGCCGGCCCGCCCACCGTCGCCCAGTTCGGCTCGGCCTGGGCCGAGCTCGATCCTGACGTGACGCGACTCCTGGGCACTCCGCACAACCGCCGAAGAATCCGGGCGGCGCTGGTGACCCGGTACTTCCCACTGCACGGCGACGCACTGGCTCGGCTTGCCGGTGACCCCGGCGTGGTCGCCGAGGATGATGGGTCCGAGGGTCTGGACGAGTATCGGGCCGGCCGCACCTCCGCTTTCCGGAGGATCGTCCTGGGTCACTACGACAATCAGTGCTGCGCCTGCGGGCTACGACTCGAGATCCGTGGCCACAAGATCGTCGATGCGGCCCATGTGATTCCCTTCGCCGAGTCGCGAAACGACCACCCCTCGAACGGCATGGCGCTCTGCAAGAACCATCACTGGGCGATGGACCGCGCACTCATCGCCCCTGCCCCCGATGGCAGGTGGAGGGCCTCTCCGCTCCTGGATCCTCGACGCTCCAGCGGAGAGAGAGACCTGACCACCCTGGATGGGCAGTCCCTGCTACTTCCGAAAGACCACGCGTATCGACCGTCCCCGGAGGGCCTGGAGTGGAGATCGGACAGGTTGCTGGGCGCCTAGACCGACCTTTGCCTCTCAGCCCTTCAGCTCCTCGATCAACGCGTCCTTCGCCTCCCATCGCTCGCGCACCCACTGCTGGATGGCGTCGCGGAAGGCCTCGTCCTCCAGGTAGTCGCGGCCGAGGAGCTCGGCGGGGATCTCCAGCGCCTCGACCCGCACCTGGATCGTGGGGAGGCGGCCGCAGAGGAAATCCCAGAAGTGCGGCCTCGCACCGTAGACGATGGTGACGTCGAGGAAGGTGGTGATCTTCGAGCCGAGCGCGCCGAGGACGAAGCCGAGGCCGCCCGCCTTGGGCTTGAGCAGGTGGCGATGGGGCGAGCCCTGGTGGGCGTGCTTGCCGGGGGTGAAGCGCGTGCCCTCCAGGAAGTTCAGGATCGTCACCGGCTGGTGCTCGAACTTCCTGCAGGCCTTGCGGGTGGTCTCGAGGTCCTTGCCGCGCAGCTCGGGGTGCCTCTCCAGCTGCGCCCGCGAGTAGCGCTTCATGAAGGGGAAGTCGAGCGCCCACCAGGCCACGCCCAGCATCGGCACCCAGATCAGCTCCTGCTTCAGGAAGAACTTCAGGAAGGGGATGCGTCGGTGGAAGACCCGCTGCAGCACCGGGATGTCGGCCCAGCTCTGGTGGTTGCAGGCGACGAGGTAGTAGCCCTCCGGGTCGAGGCCCTCGAGCCCCTCGATCTCCCAGCGCGTGGGCAGCGCCCAGTCAAGACACCAGCTGTTCACCGCCACCCAGGTCTCGGCGATCCAGATCAACACGTGGGTGCAGAGGTCACGGAAGGATCGCAGGGGCACCAGCAGCTTCAGCCCGGTGACGAACATCAGCGGGGCGACACAGACGCAGGTGTTGAGGCACACGACCGTCGTGCTGAAGACGCCGCGGAGGGTGGAGCCAGGACGCATGATCGAGATCGGACTCCCGGGGCGAGAGGAGCGATGGGTCCCGGCGGCGGTTCCCGCAAGGCCTCAGTCTAGGCCATCATCCGGGCTCACGATCCCCCGACCCGGAGCTTTCATGACCGACCGCGTTCAGCTCACCCTGGAAGATCACGTCGCCACCGTCCGCCTCTCGCGCCCCGACAAGCTCAACGCCCTCGATGGGCCGATGTTCGAGGGGCTGATCGAGGCGGGCGAGAAGCTCCTCGCCGAGAAGAGCCTGCGCGCCGTGGTGCTCCACGGCGAGGGCCGCGCCTTCTGCGCCGGCCTCGACTTCGCCTCGGTGATGGCCTCCCCCGATCTGATCCCGAGGCTGCTGGGGCGCGACGAGAAGAGCCCGGCCAACCTCGTGCAGCGGATCGCCTGGATCTGGCAGGAGCTGCCGGTGCCGGTCATCGCCGCCGTCCACGGGGTCTGCTTCGGCGGCGGCCTGCAGATCGCCCTGGGCGCCGACCTGCGCTACGTCGCCGCCGACGCCGAGCTCTCGGTGATGGAGATCAAGTGGGGCCTCATCCCCGACATGAGCATCAGCGTGACCCTTCCGCGCCTGGTGCCGCTGGACGTCGCCAAGGAGCTGACCTTCACCGGCCGCAAGGTGCCGGGCAGCGAGGCCGTGCAGCTCGGCCTGGCCACCCGTGTCTGCGAGGATCCGCTGGCCGAGGCCCTCGAGACCGCGCGGCTCATCGCCAGCAAGTCCCCTCACGCCATCCGCGCGGGCAAGAGGCTCCTGAACGAGGCGCCCGCGATGTCGGTGGCCGACGCCCTCGTGCTGGAGACCGAGCTCCAGATGACCCTGCTGGGCAGCCCGAACCAGATGGAGGCCATCCAGGCCAACATGATGAAGCGGGATCCGGAGTTCGCGGACCCGGAGTAGCGCGCGCTACTCGTGGTGGCAGTGGACCATGACGGGCATCCCGTCCCGGAACTGCCACCACACGTCGCCCGTCGAGCTCATGCCCGCGTCGCTGACGCCCTCCACCGCCTTCAGCGCCTCCACCAGCGCCTCGCCGCAGTCATGGGCGTCGATCGCCGCCCGGGTGCGTTCGAAGACGGCCGTGCGCTCGGCCGGGGTCATCCGGTTCGCGAGCTCCTCGGCGGTGGGCGCCCGCAGGGTCACCGCCTCCGACAAGGCGCTCGTGCCGTCGGGCCAGGTGGCGCGCGTGGCGAAGCGGGCCTCGCCCCCGCTCTTCAGCGTCAAGGGCAGCTTCGTGACGCAGGGCTCCGGGTCGTCGTCGGGTGGCTCGGCTCCCTCGAAGCAGGTCTTCAGGGCGCGCGGCTTTCCACCCTTCGCGTCCACCCGCACCAGCTCGAGCTTCACCGGCCGCGGGTAGAGGGTCCGCACCAGCTTCCGGTAGGTCACGCTGACCTCGCTCCTCTTCCCGGCGCTCAGCTCGTAGGGCTCCACCGAGGGCGTGCGCGCGTCGATCGTTCCCCACCACAACGTCCGGTCGAAGTGGGTCGCCGGATCGGCCGAGGGGAGACAGGTGACCTGGAGGGTGAGCCGCTTCTCCTGGGGTGGCACCTTCACCGCCGGGTCCTCGCAGAAGAGCTCGAGAACGACGACCTCGGACTCCACCGGGCCCGACTCCCGGTCGCCGGTGCAGGCGGCCCGCACCGCCTCGTGACTCCAGAGGTAGAGCTCGACCTCGGTCTGTCCTCCGTGGAGCTTGCGGTCGCGCAGGTCGATGCGCTGCGCGCGCTTGCTCGGCCCCGCCTTCGTGCTCACGACGATCGCCGCCGCGCGCGAGGCGTTGCCGCAGGACCAGTCGAGCCGGGGCCTGGCCGTGAGCCACTTCTCGGTGCGGCCCATCCCCCCCGGTCCAGCACCGACCTTCGGCCACCCCACGACCGCCGCCGCGCCCGTACCCGCCACCTCGACCGAGGGCAGCGCCCCCGAGGCCGCCAGGTCCAGCCGCTTCTCCAGCGCGCGCGCGGGAAGGACCAGCCCGACCACGACCCCCAGGAAGAGCAACCACCCGATCCGCCCCGACCCGACCCCGATGCCTCGCATCGGAACAGCATAGCCGGGATCGACCACTGCCGGCGGTGGCGCACTCCGAGGCGCCCGAAGGAGGTATCGTGGCGGGGAAAGGGAGGCGGACGATGGTGAGTCGATGGATCGCCCTGGCCGGGCTGATGCTGGTGGCGCTGCCAGCCTGCGATGGCGGCGGTGAGGGCAGCGACGGCGGCAGCGACGATGGGGGTGGTGGCAGCTGCTACCCCTACCTGCTGATACAGGACCACGAGGAGATATAAGCAGAAGTCGTGGATCGAGGAGTTGAAGAAGGCGGCGTATCCTT
>JARGFU010000040.1 GCA_029210625.1 Deltaproteobacteria bacterium
CAACGTGATCAACGCCGCCGGCACGATCATCGTCGACCGGGAGGCCCCGGTCGGCTCGATGATCATCGACGGCGGGGCCGCTTACGCGACCGGCGCGTCGGTGGTGCTCACCTTCACCGCGCCGGCCGACACGGCCGACGTGCTCGTCTCCAACAGCCCCATCGCCGACTGCGGCACGGCCACCGGCTACGTCGCCTTCGCGCCCTCCCGGTCGTGGACGCTCACCACCGGCGACGCCACCAAGACCGTCCACGCCTGCCTGCGCGACGCCGCGGGGAACACCTCCCCGGTCCAGGACGAGATCATCCTCGACACCACCGATCCCACCGGCGGCAGCGTGGCCATCGACGGGGGCGCCGCCTACGCCACGAACACCCCGGTGACCCTGACGATCACCGCCGACGCCGACGTGACCCACATGGCCGTGGGCAACGGCGCCCTCGACTGCGCCACCGCCACCTACGAGCCCTTCGCCAGCGTGCGCTCCTGGGTCCTGACCGCCGGCGACGCCACCAAGACCGTCACGGTCTGCTTCCGGGACGCCGCCCGCCGGACGGGCAGCGCGTCGGACACGATCGTCCTGGACACCACCGTCCCCGCCGGCTCGATCACCCTCGACGCCGGCGCGGCGGTCACCGACACCCTCACGGTGGCGGTCGACCTCGGCTACGCCAGCGACACCGCCGGCTACGCCCTGGCCAACGGCGCCCTCGACTGCGGCGTCGCCACCTACACCGCCGCCACCGGCACGAGCCTCTCCACCACCTGGAGCCTCCCCTCGGGTGACGGCGTGAAGACCGTGGTGGCCTGCTTCCGGGACAGCGCGGGCAACACCGCCTCCTACGCCACGACCATCACCCTCGACCAGACCGCCCCCGCCGGCTCCCTGACCATCGACGCGGGCGCCACCTACGCGACGGCCCTCGGCGTGCAGCTCGGCGTCAGCGCGCCCAGCGACACCGCCTCCATGACCTTCTCGAACACGGCGATCGCCGACTGCGACGCCGCCACCGGCTGGCAGGCCTTCGCCCCGAGCCGGGCCTGGACCCTCGCCGCCGGCGACGGCACCAAGACCGTCCACGGCTGCCTGCGCGACGCGGCCGGCAACACCTTCGCCGTCCAGGACGAGATCGTCCTCGACACCACGAACCCCACCGGCGGCAGCGTCAGCATCGACGGCGGCGCCACCTACACCACCTCCACCCCGGTGACCCTCTCCATCGTGGGCGACGCCGACGTGACCTTCATGGCCGTGGGCAACGGCGCCCTCGACTGCGCCACCGCCACCTACGAGCCCTTCGCCAGCGTGCGCTCCTGGGTCCTGACCGCCGGCGACGCCACCAAGACCGTCACGGTCTGCTTCCGGGACGCCGCCCGCCGGACGGGCAGCGCGTCGGACACGATCGTCCTGGACACCACCGTCCCCGCCGGCTCGATCACCCTCGACGCCGGCGCGGCGGTCACCGACACCCTCACGGTGGCGGTCGACCTCGGCTACGCCAGCGACACCGCCGGCTACGCCCTGGCCAACGGCGCCCTCGACTGCGGCGTCGCCACCTACACCGCCACCACCGGCACCAGCACCTCGACCACCTGGAGCCTGCCGGCCGGCGACGGCGTGAAGACCGTGGTCGTCTGCTTCGAGGACCAGGCCGGCAACGCCGCCTCCTACGCGACCACCATCACCCTCGACCAGACCGCGCCCGCCGGCGCCCTCTCCATCGACGACGGCGCGGCCTACACCGACGGCGTGGCCGTGCAGCTCGGCGTGACCGCCCCGGGCGACACGGCCCGGATGACCTTCTCGAACACGGCGATCGCCGACTGCGACGCCGCCACCGGCTGGCAGGCCTTCGCCCCGAGCCGGGCCTGGACCCTCACCACCGGCGACGGCACCAAGATCGTCTACGGCTGCCTCGAGGACGCCGCCGGGAACACCGCCGCGATCCTCGACCAGATCGTGCTCGACACCGCGGCGCCCGCCGGCACCGTCACCCTCCAGGGGGACCACGCCGGCTACACCCTCGCCGGCAGCGGCGCCGGCTACTCCTTCTCCACCGCGATCCAGGCCCTGCTCTCGGCGCCCACCGACACCCTGGAGGTCGCCCTGGGCGACGGTCCCACGCTCGACTGCAACACCGCCACCTATCAGGCCTACGCCGGGGTGATCCCCCGGACCCTGCCCGCCGGTGACGGCTCGAAGGACATCAGCGTCTGCTTCAAGGACGCCGCCGGGAACACGGCGAGCACCAGCGCCGCCATCAAGCTCGACACCGTGCCGCCGACGGCCGGCCTCAGCCTCGCGAGCGGCGCGTCCTACACCACCTCCCCCACCGTCTCGGTCGCGCTCACCTTCCTCGACGACACCAGCGGCTACGCCCTGGCCGAGTCGTCCCTCGACTGCGCCGGCGCCACCTACACCCCGGTGAGCGTCGGGCTCACCTCCGCCTCGACGAGCTTCACCTTCTCCGCGGGGGACGGCACCAAGACCGTCGTCGCCTGCGTCCGCGAGGCCGCCGGGCGGGTCGCCTCCACCTCGAGCACCATCGTCCTCGACACCGTCCTGCCCACCGGCACGGTCACCATCGACGACGGCGCGACCTACGCCACGAGCACCACGGCCTCCCTGCGCTTCGTCGTCCCGGCCGACACCCTGCGGATGTCGATCGCCAACGCCGCGACCCTCGACTGCGCGACGGCCACCTACGTGGGCTTCTCCTCCCCCTTCACCTGGTCCCTCTCCGCGGGCGACGGCCTGAAGACCGTCACGGTCTGCTTCGAGGACGCCGCCGGGAACCGGGACAGCGCCAGCGACACGATCACCCTGGACACCGCGAACCCCACCGGCTCGATGACCATCAACGCGGGCGCGACCCACACCCAGACCACCTCCGTGGTCCTCGACTTCACCGCCGCCGCCGACGTGACCGGCCTGGCGGTGCGGGAGGCCGCCACCCTCGACTGCGCCACCGCGGCCTACCAGCCCTACACCCCCTCGATGGCCTTCACCCTCTCGGCCTCCGCCGGGAGCAAGAACCTGGTGGCCTGCTTCCAGGACGCCGCCGGCCGCACCGGCACCACCTCGGCGAGCATCATCCTCGACGCCTCGAGCCCCTCGGGCACCATCACCCTGGCCGGCGGCGCCGCCTACACCACCGGCACCACGGTGGCCGTGGCCCTGACCTTCCCCAACGACACCACGGGCTACGCCCTGGGCGACGGCGTCATCGACTGTGACGCCGCCACCTACACCCCGGTCACGGTCGGCAACACCTCGGCCAGCACGACCCACTCCCTGCCGGGCGGCGACGGCACCAAGACGGTCTCGGCCTGCTTCACCGACGCGGCCACCAACACCGCCTGGAGCGCCGACACCATCATCCTCGACACGGCGCCGCCCTCCGGGACGGTCGCCATCGATCTCGGCGCCACCTACAACACCACCGGGACCTCGAGCCTCACCTTCTCGGCCCCCTCCGACACCACCGAGATGGCCGTGGTGAACGGCGCGACCATCAACTGCGGCACGGCGACCTACCAGGGCTTCGCCTCCCCCCTGGCCTGGCCCCTGCCCGGCGGTGACGGCACCAAGACCGTCAGCGTCTGCTTCAAGGACGCCGCCGGCCTCACCGCCAGCGCCCAGGACGCCATCGTGCTCGACACGACGGATCCCGCCGGCTCCCTGGCGATCCAGGGCGACACCAGCGGCTACACCCTGGTGGCCCCGGCCGCCGGCTACACCTTCTCGCCCAGCGTGAGCCTGGCGCTCTCCGCCCCGCCGGACACCACGAGCCTGGCCATCGCCAACGGCGCGACCATCAACTGCGGCGCCGCCGCCTACCAGCCCTTCGCCAGCCTCGTCGCCCACACCCTCCCGGGCGCCGACGGCAGCAAGAGCGTCAGCGTCTGCTTCAAGGACGCGGCCGGCCGCACCAGCAGCACCACCGACTCCATCACCCTCGACACCGCTCCTCCGACCGGCTCGGTGAGCCTCGACGCGGGCGGCACCTACACCGCCGACCTCTCGGTCGCGGTGGGCCTCTCCTTCCTCGCCGACACCAACGGCTACGCCCTGGCCGAGAACTCGATCGACTGCGCCAGCGCCACCTACACCGCGGTCACCGTGGGGAACACCTCCGCCTCGACCTCCTTCACGATCTCGGGCGGTGACGGGATGAAGACCGTCGTCGCCTGCATCCGCGAGGCCGGCGGCCGGGCCGCCATGGCCCAGGACACCATCCTCCTCGACGCCAGCGCGCCGGCGGGAAGCCTCAGCATCGACAACGGCGCGATCTACGACATCGACGGCAGCGTCACCCTCACCTTCATCGCCCCGGCGGACACCGCCGACCTGGCGGTGGTCGACGGCACCGCCATCAACTGCGGCACCGCGACCTACCAGGCCTTCGTCTCCTCCCTGCCCTGGACCCTGCCGGGCGGCGACGGCACGAAGACCGTGAGCGTCTGCTACCGCGACGGGGCCGGCAACGCCGCCTCGACCTCGGACTCGATCATCCTCGACACCTCCAGCCCGACCACGGGGACGGTGAGCATCGCCGCGGGCGCCACCTACACCACCGGCGCGGTGGTCAGCCTCGACCTCACCGCTCCGGCGGACGTCGCCGAGGTCGCCATCGCCAACGGCAGCCTCGACTGCGGCACGGCCAGCTACGGCGCCTTCACCACGCCGCGCACCTGGGTGCTCTCCGCCGGCGACGGCGGCAAGACCGTCACCGCCTGCTTCCGGGACGCCGCCGGCCGCACCGGCTCTGCCTCGGACACCATCACCCTCGACACCCTGGCCCCGAGCGGCATCGTCACCCTGGCCGGCGGCAACACCTACGCCACCGGGACCCCGCTGGCCGTCTCGCTCTCCTTCCCCAACGACACCGCGGGCTACGCCCTGGCCGAGGGCTCCCTCGACTGCGCCGCCGCCACCTACACCAGCGTCACCCTCGGTGACACCGCCGCCAGCACCACCTTCCCGCCCTCCATCGGCGACGGGGTGAAGACGGTCGTCGCCTGCTTCCTGGACGCCGCGGGCAACCGCAGCTCGGCCGTGGACACGGTCACCCTCGACACCTCGCCGCCGGCGGGCGCCGTCGCCATCGACGCGGGCGCCACCTTCGCCACCTCCACCGGCGTCACCCTGAACCTGGCGGCCCCCTCCGACACCACCCTGATGGCGGTGCGGGAGACCGCCACCATCGACTGCAGCGACGGCACCCTGGTCTGGGAGGCCTTCGCCACCACCAAGGGCCTGACCCTGGGCGGCCAGGGTACCCGCACGGTCAGCGTCTGCTTCGAGGACGCCGCGGGCCTCCGGGCGAGCGCGATGGACAGCATCGTCGTCGACTCGGTGGCGCCGACCGGCTCGGTGCTCATCAACAACGGGGCCTCCCACACCCAGGCGACCTCGGTCACCCTCGACATCACCGCGGCGGCGGACGTGATCGCCCTCGCCGTGGCCGACGGCGGCTCGATCCTCTGCAGCAGCGCGACCTACGAGCCCTTCTCGGCGGCCCGGGCCTGGACCCTGCCCGCGGGCGAGGGCAGCAAGACCGTCAGCGTCTGCCTCAAGGACGCCGCCGGGAACACCGCCTCGGTGAGCGACGCCATCACCCTCGACTCCACCGCGCCGACCACGGCGAGCCTCACGATCGACGCCGGCGCCGCCTACACCACCGCCTCGAACGCGCAGGTCACCCTCACCTTCTCCACCCCCGAGACCGTCACCGTCGCCTACGGCAACGAGTCGATCGACTGCGCCGGCGCCACCTACGGCGCCTTCGCCAGCCCGGTGAACAACCACCCCCTCCAGGACCAGGACGGCGTGCGCACGGTGGTGGCCTGCTTCAAGGACGCCGCGGGCTGGATCGTCTCCAAGAGTGACAGCATCATCCTCGACCGCACGCCTCCGGCGGGCACGGTCGCCATCAACGGGGGCACCACCTACGCCACCTCGACCGGCGTGACCCTGAACCTCAGCGCGCCGGGCGACGCCAATCAGATGGCGGTGCGCGAGACGACCAGCATCGACTGCGCCGACGGCACCCTGGTCTGGGAGGCCTTCGCCACCACCAAGGGCATCACCCTCGGCGGCCAGGGTACTCGCACCGTCAGCGTCTGCTTCAAGGACGCCGCCGGCCTGACCGCCAGCACCTCCGACGCCATCATCGTCGACTCGGTGGCCCCGACCGGCTCGGTGGCGATCGACAACGGCGCCTCGCACACCCAGACCGCCGCGGTGGTCCTCGACATCACCGCCGACGGGGACGTCACGGCCATCGCGGTGGCCGACGGCGGCTCGCTCGTCTGCACCAGCGCGACCTACGAGCCCTTCTCCGCGGCGCGGGCCTGGACCCTGCCCGTCGGTGAGGGCAGCAAGACCGTCAGCGTCTGCCTGAAGGACGCCGCTGGCAACTCGGTTCGGGTCACCGACTCGATCACCGTCGACACGGTCCCGCCCTCGACGGCCACCCTCCAGATCGACGGCGGCGCGGCCTACACGACGCTGACCACGGCCCAGGTGACCCTCACCCTCACCACCCCCGAGACCGTGACCGTGGCCATCGGCAACGAGTCCATCGACTGCGCCAGCGCCACCTACGGCGCCTTCGCCGGCACGGTGAACAACTGGCCCCTCCAGGATCAGGACGGCGTGCGGACCGTGGTCGCCTGCTTCAAGGACGCCGCCGGCTGGATCGTCTCCAAGAGCGACGACATCATCCTCGACCGCGCCGCGCCGACCGTGGGCCTGACCATCGATGGTGGCGCCCTCTACACGACCGACGACCTGGTCGACCTGGCCATCACCGCCTCGGGCGACGTGTCCCAGATGTCGGTGAAGCTGGGCCTCCCGATCATCGACTGCGGCACGGCCTCCTACGTGCCCTTCACCCCCTCGGTGGCCTCCTTCGACCTGGACCCGACGGACTCGAATCCGGACGGCTGGAAGTACGTCTCGGTCTGCGTCGAGGACGGCTCGGGCCAGCAGACGAAGGCCTACCGCAGCATCTACCTGGATCGTACCAACCCCACCGGCACCCTCGTGCTGGCCAACGGGGCCTCCCACACCAACGAGCGCAACGTGAGCGCGCAGATCCCCGCTTACTCCACGGATGTCACCCAGATGGCGGTGGCCGAGGGGTCCATCGACTGCGCCAGCGCGAGCTACTCGAGCTTCAACAACAACTTCCAGTTCATCCTCTCCGACAGCGACACCCTGCACACGGTGCTCGTCTGCCTGAAGGATCGCTCGGGAAGAACGGCCCAGATCTCGGACACGATCACCCTCGATCGGAGCGCCCCCGGCGGCGCCCTCTCCATCAACGCCGGCGCCACCTGGAGCACCGTCCTCTCGGTCACCGCGACCATCACCAGCGCCGACGCCGCCTTCTACGCCTATGCGGCCGAGACCATCGACTGCACCGCCGCGACCTACCAGGCCTTCTCGAGCCCCGAGACCCCGACCCTCGACCTGGTCGACAGCGACGGCACCCGCAGCGTGGTGGCCTGCCTGAAGGACACGGCCGGGAACATCGCCACGGTCAGCGACACCATCAACCTCGACACGACGCCGCCGGTGATCATCAGCTTCACGCGGGACGAGCTCTACTCCCAGGATGACAGCAACGACTTCACCCTGACGGCCTCGGACAACCTGTCCCTGAGCCAGATGCGCTACGCCCAGTACTCCAGCGGCGCCGGCGGCGTCTGGGAGGCCTTCGCCACCGACAAGACCTGGGACGTCAACGGCGCCTCCGCCAACACCTCGGGCATCTACTACACCTACGCCTGGGTCCGGGATGCCGCCGGGAACGTGAGCACCTCCCGCTACGCCTACACCTACACGGACTACCACGACCCCTCGATCACCAGCTTCACCGTGACCGACAGCGCCGGGACGACCCTGAGCGGCGGCACCGCCGACGACACGCTGGTCGTCATCAAGACCACCGTGCTCGAGCAGTACTTCGGGTGCAACTCCTACTGTCAGATGCGCATCGGCGAGAACCCGACCCTCGCCGGGGTCGCCTGGCAGTCCTACGACTCCAACGCGAACTACATCCTCTCGGCGGCGAACGGCCCCAAGACCATCTACGTCCAGGTGCAGGACCGCAGCGGCCGGGTGAGCACCATCGAATCCCAGACCCTGGACCTCGACACCCAGGCCCCGACCGTCGTGTCGCTCGAGGCAACGAACCCGGTCGACATCTACACCAACAGCACCTCGGTCACGGTGGACATCACGGCCGACGACAACCTCTCGGTCGGCACCGATCTGGTCGCGGCCGTCGGCATCTACGGAACCGGGTTCACCTGCTCGAACGGCACCTACAGCTACCCCTTCCCGGGGAGCTGCACGGCCCCCCCCTGCACCCTCAGTCACACGACGACCATCCCGCCGACCCTCGGTGGAAAGTACGTCCTCGCCTGCGTCGAAGACGCCGCCGGGAACAGGTCCGCCTCGTATCGCTACGCGTACGTCTACTACGACAACGTCGTTCCCTCTCAGGTCACGGGCCTCTACCTCTCTCCGGGTAGCCGACAGATGACCGTCTCCTGGGCCACCGCGACCGACGCCAACTCCGGGGTGGACCACTACCAGGTCCAGTACTCGACCAGCTCGGCCTTCGCCGGCGCGACCACCATCAACGTCGAGACCCCCACCGCCCTCATCGAGGGCCTCGACAACCTGGTCCCCTACTACGTGCACGTCCGGGCCGTGGACAAGGCGGGCAACTACGGCGCCTGGTCGGGCGACGAGTCGACCGTCCTGGGCATCGGTGTGAGCGCCGTCGGCCCCGAAGAGTACGATCGGGCCGGCGAGCGACCGACCCTCCTCTATGACGAGGGGATCCTCTGGGTCTTCGCCAAGACGCGCTACTACCCCACCACGAACGCGGACGATCGGCAGGCCTTCCGCATCGGCCGCTGTGAGGCCGCCACGCTCGACTGCAAGAAGCCGGCGAACTGGACCTGGTTCACCGAGTACCCCGGCTACCGCTACATCTCCTCCGAGCGGCCCTCGGTGGTGGCCACCCAGGACGCGATCCTCGTGGCCAGCACGCAGGAGGACATCACCTCCGGCAACGTCGGTCAGTACATCATGTACTGCCGGAAGACCTCGGACTGCGCCTCCACGAGCGGCTGGGGCACCATGCAGCTCGCCGCCCCGGACGCCCTGAACCGGGATGGCTCCCTGAGCCTGGCGATGACGACCACCCACGTCGTCGCCGCCGCGCTCGTGGACGACGCCACGGACGTGCTGCGGATCTGGAGCTGCGAGCTCGGCTCCACTGACTGCACGACCGCCACGGACTGGTCCGCCACCCCCATCGACATCACCAACCCGATCGCCGGCCCGGTGAGCCTGGCCCCCGCCATGGTCGCGGACGAGCGCTACGTCTGGATCATCCATCCCCAGGCGACGCTCACGGGCTGTCCGCTCTCGTGCCTCGCGAACGCCACGCTACGGGTGACCCGCTGTGACACCCGCACCGCCTCCGCGACGAGCGCCTGCGCGACGAGGACGACCAACAACATCGCGACCGCGAGCGCCTACTTCATGGACATGGATGCGACCATCGCCGATGGCACCATCTACGTGACCTACCGGACGCTGGAGGCGAGGAAGGCCGGCGTGAACGATCAGGAGATGCGCCGCTGCGCCCTCTCCTCGACCGGGGGATGCAGCGCCGGCGCGGACTGGTCCTCGGCGGGCATCTGGGCCAGCAACGTGAGGTACCCGGGGGGCGAGACCGGCACCCTCGACCTCGAGGGGGCCCCCGGGCAGCTCCACCTCACCCTCTGGGACCCCGACACCCAGTCCATCGAGTACCAGGTCTGCGAGAACCCGAGCAGCACGAACTGCACGATCCCGGGGAACTGGAGCGCCTTCCCCGTCCAGAACTACCAGACGACCTACTCGGCCCCGAGCCTGGAGGTCTACGGCACCAACATCGGCCTCACCTGGCTGAACCCCGATGACCACTTCACCGTGGCGCTCCCCCGGGTCCCCTCGCCCCACGAGGACGCGTCCGTCGGCGGAGGGCTCGCGGAGCTCCGCGCCGGCTGGACCCCGAACCTGGAGGTCGCGGGGAACACGGTCGTCTACGCTCCGGGCGCCACCACGAACTGGCAGAGCCAGATCAACATCACCGATCCCTACCAGAGCATGACCTCCGTTCCCCTGACCGCCGGGTCGAGTTACACCGCGGCGCTGCGCTCCTACTCCGCCCTCGGTGAGCCGTCGTCCGACTCGCGTCCCTTCCTCTTCAGGCCGCTGGCGGATCAGGGACCCGACCAGACGCTCCCCGACTCCGCCGCCTACGTCACCCGCTGGAGCAGCTACGGCGGTGGCCGGATCGTCCAGGCCTACACGGAGAACTACAACGTCGTCGTCGAGTGGTGTGCACCCTCCACCAGCAACTGCGCCATCTCGACCAACTGGACGAGGACCGTCGCCATCGGAACGGTCACCAACGTCACGCGCTTTGACGTGGAGACGGACGGCACCTACATCTTCGTCGTCGGATCCGACTTCGGTGACGGCTGGGTCAGCCGCTGCTCCTGGAGCTCCGCGTGCAACGCGGACAGCGACTGGACCACCGAGTACCACTTCAGCACGAACCTCACCTACCCCCGGATCTCGATGGGCGCCGGGAAGCTCTGGGTCTTCTACATGAACCTCGCCGCCGTGGGCGGGCAGACCGCCTATGACCTATCGCTCGCCTTCTGCGACTACGCCACCTGCAACTCGACCTGGTACAACGTGCCCGTCACCACCGGCATCAGCGGCTTGGTCTACGGGTTCGACGTCGACGCGAGCGACCCCCGGATCGGCCTGGTCTACGAGGACAGCAACGACAACATCTATTACGACTACTGCCTCGCGGGTGCGGGGACCTGCGCCTTCTACGGGGCCACTCTCATCGCAACGGCACCCGCCATGGTCAGGCACTCGCTCAGGCTCGAGGTCGACGACGACGCCAACCACCTCAATCGATCGGCGGTGACCGCGGCCTGGGGCGGAGAGCTCCACCTCCTGACCTGCCCCTTCGAGCCCTTCCAGTGCAACGACGGAACCAGCCGCTGGAATCACCTGACCCTGGGCCGGGCGGCCACGAAGGAACAGGAGAACAACTCGGAGGTCACCTTCGGGCCCGGCGAGTCCTACTTCGTCTTCAACACGGTGCGGGATCAGATCGTCCTCAACCGCTGCGACGACGACTGCTTCCTCATGAGCAACTGGAGCTCGCAGGCCGTCTACGACGCGGCCGGGCTGCAGGAGCCCTTCGAGAACTACTCGAACTCGGCCGTCGACCCGGCCACCGGCAGGTTCTACATCGGCAACACCACCCCCTCGGGGACCACGGACTTCGTCCTCCGCCTCCTGGGCGACGGTCTCTACGAGCCGCAGTAGGCGCCCCCCGGCAGCCATGGGCGGCGGTCTGGTCTAGACTGCCGCCCATGAAGCTGCGCGTCTTCCTGGTCGCCATCTTCGGGCTGACCGCCCTCACCCTCACCCTGGTCGTGCGGGCGGCGACGATGCCGCTGCCCCCGCCGCCCGCCGCGGTGGCGGTGCCAGAGGCCCTCGCCTCCCTCGACGAGGCGGACCTGCAGGCGGCGGCCGAGCGCCTGGCCGGCGCCCTGCGCTTCCCGACGACCTCCCAGGGGGGCTTCCTCCGGCCCGCCACCCCGGCGCCGGAGGACGACGCCGACGCGGGCGAGGGGGAGCCGCGAGAGCGTCCGGCGAACGCCTTCGAGGGGCTGCTGCGCTACCTGGCGGAGAGCTTCCCCCAGGTCCACGCGAAGCTCGCCCCGGAGCGCGTCGGCGAGCTCGGCCTCCTCTTCTCCTGGCGGCCCGAGCTCCCGGCCGAGGCCCTCCTCCTGGTCTGCCACCTCGACGTGGTGCCGGCGGGCAACCCCGAGGCCTGGAAGCAGCCGCCCTTCTCCGGGGCGATCGTGGAGGGCGAGATCTGGGGGCGGGGTGCCCTCGACGACAAGGGCTCCTGCCTGGCGGTCCTGGAGGCGACCGAGCGGCTCCTCGGCGCCGGCTTCGAGCCGAAGCGCCCGGTCCTCCTCGCCATGGGCATGGACGAGGAGATCGGCGGCCGGGGCGCGCAGGAGATCGCCGCTCACCTGGCGGCGAAGGGCGTGCGGGCCCACCTGGTGCTGGACGAGGGGCTCGCCGTCACCGAGGGCGTGGTCAAGGGCCTCGAGCGCCCGGCGGCCCTCATCGGCCTGGCCGAGAAGCGCTACTTCACCGTGGAGCTGAAGGCCCGGGCGAAGGGCGGTCACAGCTCGATGCCGCCGGCCCGCACCGCCATCGGCCGGCTGGGCGAGGCCCTCGCCCGCCTCGAGCAGCACCAGCTGCCCGCCTCCCTCGACGGGCCGGCCGGCTCCCTCCTCGACGGCATCGCGCCGGAGCTGCCCTTCGGCCAGCGCCTGGGCATCGCCAACCGCTGGCTCCTGGCGCCGGTGCTGGCGGGCAAGCTCGCGGCCCAGCCGGCCACCAACGCCCTGATCCGCACCACCACCGCGCCGACCCTCTTCTCGGCCGGGGTGAAGGAGAACGTGCTGGCCACCGAGGCCAACGCCACGGTGAACTTCCGGATCCGCCCGGGCGAGACCGGCCTCGACGTGATGGAGCACGTGCGACAGGTGGTGCAGGGCCTCGAGATCGAGGTCAGCGCCCCGGGGGAGCCGCCGGTGGAGGAGTCGCCGGTCTCACCGGCCGAAGGGGCGGCCTACGAGCAGCTGCGCTCGGCCATCGCCGCGGCCTTCCCCGACGCCCTGATCGCCCCCAGCCTGGTCCTCGGCGCCACCGACGCCCGCCACTACACGGGTCTCTCGAGGAGCGTGTACCGCTTCGGCCCCTGGCGGTTGGACCCCGAGGCCCTGGAGACCATCCACGGCCACGACGAGCGGGTCCCGCTCGCCCACTACGGAGAGGCCATCCGCTTCTACGGCACCCTCGTCCAAGCCGCCGCCGGAGGGTGATAGGCTGGGAGCCTCGATGGGCTCGACCTCACTCGGCCAGTACGAGCTGCTCTCACGCATCGCTCACGGGGGGATGGCGGAGATCTTCCTCGCCAAGCGGCGAGGACCGGGCGGCTTCGACAAGCGGGTGGTGATCAAGCGGGTGCTGCCCCACCTCACGGAGAACGAGAACTTCGTGAGGATGTTCCTGGACGAGGCGCGCCTGGTCTCTCGCCTCTCCCACCCGAACATCATCCAGATCTTCGACTTCGGGGTCATCGACGGGATCTACTTCCTCTGCATGGAGCACCTCGACGGCGAGGACCTCGCCACGGTGCTGCGGGTCCTGCGGGATCGGGGCGAGCTCATGCCGCCCCAGGTGGCGGCCTCCATCCTCTCGGCGGCCTGCGACGGGATGCACTACGCCCACACCCTGGTGGACGAGGAGGGGCAGCCCCTGCGGATCGTCCACCGGGACCTCTCCCCCTCGAACCTCTTCCTCACCCTCCAGGGGGCGGTGAAGGTCCTCGACTTCGGGGTCGCCCAGATGGAGGGGAAGCTGGTCGAGACCCAGAGCGGGGTGGTGAAGGGGAAGTTCGCCTACCTCTCCCCCGAGCAGGCGCTGGGCAACGAGCTGGATCTCCGCAGCGACGTCTTCGCCCTGGGCCTGATCCTCCACGAGGCCCTCACCGGCCAGAAGGTCTTCAAGCGCGCGACCGAGGCCGCCACCCTGCGGGCGGTCCTGGAGGAGCCCATCGAGCACCCCCGCAAGCTGCGCGAGGACCTGCCCGAGGAGCTGAACCGCATCGTCATGAAGGCGCTGGCTCGCTCGCCCCTCGATCGCTGGCAGAGCGCCCAGGAGATGCGCACCGCCCTCGACGAGTTCCTCTCCTCCCGGGGCTCGGTCCCGGCGGCCGCGCAGCTCCAGGCCTTCATGCAGTCCATCGTCGGCGAGGCCCGCGCCAGCGCCTCGGCGCTCACCCCGGCGGGCAGCGGCCTGGGGGCGGTGCTGCCCCCCGCGACCGCGGCCGAGGCCCGCCTCTCGGAGATCACCCGGGAGGACGCCCCAGGCCTGGGCGCCACCTCGGTGGAGCGCACGCCCTCCCTCGGCACCTCCGGCGCCCGGCGGCCCGCGCCGGCCCCGCTGCACGTGGCGGTGACCGAGGACTACCAGCCCCAGCCCGCGCGGCACCGGCGCTCGATCTCGGTCTTCCTCGCGGTGATCCTCTGCGCCACCGTCATCGCCGGGGGGTGGTGGCTGGGGCAGGGCGCCCGGGAGGCCGAGGAGATCGGCGCCGAGCCCGCCGCGCCCGAGGCCGTGCCCGAGACCGGGCCCACGGAAGAGACGGCGGCGGCGGCCCCCGCCGAGCCCGCCGCCCCTCCCTCCGCCGGGGAGAGCGCCGCCCTCGCCGTGGCGGGCCGCACGGCCGCCGGGCTCACGGTCGGCCAGGCCGTCTCCCGCAAGGGGCGCCCGGGCGGGAAGGCGAGGGGCAAGGGCAAGGCCCCCGGCAAGGCGAAGACCGCCGCCCCGGCCGAGCCCCCGCCGGCCCCGGCCACCGGCCGGCTCGACGTCAACTGCAAGCCCTTCTGCCGGATCCACATCGACGGCGAGGACACCGGGAAGATCTCTCCGGCCCTGGGGCTGGTGCTGCCCGAGGGGGATCACCTCCTGAAGCTGGTCAACCCCCCGACCCAGCTGACCCGGGAGAAGAAGGTCCGGATCGAGGCCGGCAAGACGGCCCGGGTGACCATCACCTTCTGACCCGCCATCTCTTCGTTCCGGCGACGCCTCGGGCTAAGGTGTCGCGCCATGGTCGGGTCGAAGTGCAGCCTCCGGGGCGCCTCTTTGGCGCTGCTCGCCGCCGGGCTCCTCTGCGCGCTCCCCCACGCCGCCGCCGGGGAGAGCGGCCTGCGCGAGACCGCCGCCGGCGACGCGAAGCGGAGGCTGGTGAAAGGCCGCGACGCCCTCGACGGGATGCGCTACGCGGAGGCGATCTCCCTCCTCGGCGAGGCCCTGGAGTTCTTCCGGGAGGCGGACCTCACGCTCCACCGGGCCGCGCTCGCCGAGACCCAGGGGCTGCTGGCGGCCGCCCACCTCTTCGCCGACGACGAGGCCGAGGCCCGCAACACCCTGCGGGCCCTCTTCACCGTGGATCCCACCTGGGACCTGCCCGTCGAGCGGCGCTCACCGAAGCTCGGCGCCCTGATCGACACCGTCCGCGCCGAGCTCTCCGCCCTGCAGCGCGCGCCCCTCGAGGTGCGCTCGAGCCCCGAGGGGGCCCGGGTGATCCTCGACGGCCTCGAGCTGGGCCTCACCCCCCTGACGACCGCCCCCCTCCTCCCGGGGCGCCACGTCCTCGCCCTCGAGCGCGAGGGCGCCCTGCCCCGGCAGGAGGTGATCTTCGTCGGCCCGGACACGAAGCTCGACTGGGTCCTCGAGGCACAGCCCGAGCCCGAGCCCGAGGCGCCCGGGCCGCAGGCGCCGGTGGCCGCCGCCCCCGTGACGGCGCCGCGGCGCCCGGGCTTCCTGCGGCGGCACCGCGCCGAGCTGCTCCTGGGCACCGCCGGCGTGAGCGTGGCCTCGTCGGTGCTCCTCCTCTGGCAGGCCCAGACCCTCGCCGACGACGCGGCCTTCATCCCCCAGCCCGACACGGCGGACTACGATCGCCAGATCGGCCGCGCCCGGAACCTCAACCGGAGCGGCAACGCCCTCATCTACGTCTCGGCCGCGGCCGGCCTCCTGGGCGCCTACTACCTCTTCTCGGATGGGGCCGACGAGCCGGGCCTGAGGGCCGCCGCCCTCCCCCTCCCCGGCGGCGGCGCCCTCACCTTCGGAGGCACCTTCTGATGCGTCGCCTCCTCCCCCTCGCGCTCGTCCTCGCCCTGGCGACCAGCGCCTGCCTCGTCGGCCTGAAGCTGCCCGGCGAGGAGGGGCGCCCCTGCGGCGCCGGGGAGAGCTGCCTGCCCGGCTTCGAGTGCCGGGCCGGGGTCTGCGAGCAGAGCCTCATCGGCCGCCCCTGCGACTTCGTCTTCGACGACTGCGAGCGGGGCTTCTGCTACTTCAGCGCCGCGGCCGACGCCTTCTGCACGATCGCCTGCAGCGCCAGCAGCCAGTGCCCGGCCGGCTTCCGCTGCGCCGACCGGAGCGAGGACGGCGCCTTCGTCTGCCTGCCGCCGAGCCTGGCCGGCGGCAGCGTGGGCAGCGCCGCCCTCGGGGATCCCTGCCTCCTGGACGACGACTGCCAGTCGGGCTTCTGCGAGAGCGAGGTCTGCGCCGACACCTGCCAGCGGCAGGACGACTGCGGCGGCGACGGCAGCTACGAGTGCCAGGTCGTGAGCCGCGGGGGGAGGAGCGGCGCCTTCTGCGGCCCGACCGCCGCCAGCGGAGGCCTGCAGGGCGAGGTCTGCGCCGACTCCGCGGAGTGCGCCCGCGGCGTCTGCGCCGACAACTCCCCGGATCCCTCCACCTGCAGCGATCCCTGCTGCTCGAGCGCTGACTGCCCGCCCGGACACATCTGCTGGCTCGTGACCTGGGCCGACTGGCAGCGCGGCGACGGCCTGCCCCGCACCTGCGTGGAGTTCCAGTCCCCCGGCTCCACCCCCATCGGGGACCCCTGCGTCGACGACTACGACTGCGCCCGCGGGAGCTGCGTCATCGATCCGCAGACCGAGCGCGCCGCCTGCTCGGACGTCTGCTGCACGGACGCCGACTGCGGCGCCGGCTACCGCTGCGAGCCGATTCCCTACGACGTGGATGACGATGGGACCGACGACAGCTATCTTCCCTTCTGCGTGACCCGCCCATGAGACTCCTCCTCGCCACGCTGATCGTCGCCCTGACGCCCCTCTCCCTGCAGGCCTTCGAGGTCAAGCGGAAGGCGCCCCCCCCGACCTGGGAGGGGAAGGTCCGGAAGATCCCCACCAAGGGGAAGAAGGACGAGGACGAGGCCCCCGCGCGGAAGCCCAAGAAGACGGCCGGCCCGGGCGAGACCCTGATCTGGGGTCAGGTGGTCGACCACGAGGGCAAGGCGCGCACCGGGGGCGTGGTGAACGTGGTGGTGGACCCCGTCTCCAGCCTGGAGCGCTCCTACCCCGGCTTCGGCGAGGGCCAGGTCGAGGGGATGGAGAAGCTCGACGAGGAGGGCTGGTTCGAGATCGTGCGGAAGGTGCCCGACGGCCGCCACCTGGTGAAGGCGCTGGTGGACGAAGGCGACAACCTCCGGGTCGCCACCGCCGAGGTGGTCGTCGCCGATCGCTGGGCCGAGCCCGTGACCCTGCGGCTGGGCACCCCGGTGCAGCTCCAGGGCATCGTCACCGACACCGCCAAGAAGCCCCTGGCGAGGGTCCCGCTGGCCATCGTGCCGGTGCCGCCCCCCTCCCTCGGCGGAGAGACCGGCCTGCGCCGGCCCTCCCCCGGCAGCCTCACCCACGTGGAGAGCGCCGCCGACGGGACCTTCACCTTCGACCCCGTGGACCCGGGCCGCTACGCGGTCTTCCCCGTCGGGGCGACCTACCACACCGGCGGCACCCTCATCGTCCACGCCGGAGACAAGGCCACGCTGATCGTCAGCAAGAAGCCGATCCTCTCGGCGAAGGTGGTCGATCAGGAGGGTCACCCGATCCCGGTCTTCCAGGCGAAGCTCGACGGCGAGCCCGCCGGCTTCTTCCGCAACGGCGTGCTCGAGCTCGCCCTCGCCCGCCGCGATGCCGGCGCCGGGGTGCTCGAGCTGCTGGCCCCCGAGCACCCCGCCTACACCGTGCCCCAGTCCATCCCCCTCCAGGGCACCGACGACCTCGACCTCGGCGAGCTGAAGCTCCCCGAGGGCCGCAAGCTGCTCCTGCAGATCCGCGGCCTGGTGAAGGGGCCGAACGTCTCCGGCGGCGAGGAGGACGGGCAGGACTCCGATCACCTCGAGGTGCGGGTCTTCCGCCAGGTCGGCAGCGAGCAGGTCGAGGAGCCGGCGCTGGTCCTCCCCGAGCCCGTCAGCGAGAAGGGCGGCCTCTCCTACGAGCTCAAGGGCCTCTCCGAGGAGCCCCTCCAGTTCCTCCTCGAGGCCCCCGGCCGGGCCCCCTTCTTCCTGGAGGTGCCCAGGGGCGCCAAGAAGGTGCGGGGCCTCTTCAAGCGGGGCTCGCAGCTGGAGCTGACCGTGCTCAACCCGGGCAACCTCCCGGTGCCCGAGGCCGTGGTGCACCTGCGCCAGGAGCTGCGCGGCGTCTCCTTCCTCCACAAGGGCGTGGCGGGCCAGTACGGGCGGGTGGAGTTCTCCGGGCTCATCGGCGGGGACGCCGTCGTGCAGATCACCGCGACCGGGATGGAGCCCACCGAGCGGACCCTCGAGGTGCCCGAGCGGGGCCGCCACACCGAGCGGCTGACCCTCAAGAAGGAGAAGCCGAAGGTCGCGCCGCCGCAGGGCGGATGAGCCTCTCCGGTATCTTGACCGGGGCGGGGGAGGGATCTAGAGTCCGCCTCCCTTCACGGGATGCCTAGGTAGCTCAGTTGGTAGAGCAGGGGATTGAAAATCCCCGTGTCGGTGGTTCGATTCCGCCCCTGGGCACTCGCAAGCCCCCCTCCCCACCCGGGAGCGGGGCTTTCGATTTCCGTCCCTTGGCGCTTCTTGATTGGCTTGCGAGTGCCCAGGGGCGGACTCGGTCCCGCAGGGAGCGCGCGCTGGCGCGCGCGTCGGCCATACGGCGGGCTCGATTCCTTCAACAGCGCTTCCCGGGGCCCTGCGCTGGCCTTGAGCCCAGGTTCCGGGTGCCCGGCGGCTAGCCCTCGCCGTCCTTGCCGCCGTCCTTCTTGCTGCCGTTGCCGGCGGCGAAGCCGATCATGGCGCCGAGGGCGCCGCCGATGGCGAAGCCCATGCAACCCAGGAAGAAGACCCCGACGACGGCGCCGACGAGGCCCAGGGTGAGGGGGTACCTCCCGTCGAACTCATCGACGCCCGGGTCGTCGTGCTCCTTCTCCTCGCCCATGCTCACACTCCAGGGTGAACCACCCTACCCGATAGAGACCCGCTCCGCAGTGAGCCGTGAGCCGTGTCGGTGACCGGAGAGCACCCGAAACCACGCCAGGTATCCGGGAGCACCGCTGACAGCTGACCCCCCGAAGCTCAAGGCTCCCGCAACACCCCCAGCGCCGCCTCGATCAAGGCCTTCCGCCCCTCGGGATCATCCCAGGCCGCGAGGCCCTCTCCCGGTCCCTCGATCGGCTGACCCACGAGCCGGTGGTGGCCGTCGACGAGGATCTGGCGGGCGGGGACCCGGCAGACCTCGCCCTCGGCGCGGGCGTAGGGCTCGTCGGCCGGGAGCGGCAGCCCGCCGCGGCGACGAGGAGGAAGAGGAGGGCAGCGGCCCGGGCTCTCCCCATCACCCTCACTGCATCATCGTCCAGAAGGAGAGGATGCCGGTGCGCAGCATGGCGACGGCGATGGCGGCGAGGAAGAGGCTCATCACCTTGCCGAAGGCGCGGGTCGCGCTGGGCTTGAGGAAGCGCTCGAGCTGATCCGAGTAGTGGAGGATGACGAAGATCAGCGCGAGGTTGAGCGCCAGGCCGACGAAGACGGGGATCCGGCCGTGGGTGTCGGCCAGCACGACGGCAGCGGTCATGGTGGCGGGGCCGACGATGAGGGGGGTCCCCAGGGGGACGACCCCGGCCTCGACGTCGAGGGCCTCGAGCTCACCCCGCTTGCGGCGGTCGCGGGAGAAGACGAGGTCGTGGGAGGCGATCAGGAAGAGGATCGCCCCGCCGGCCACGCGCAGGTCATCGACGGTGATGCCGAGGAAGCGAAAGAGCTCCTGCCCGGCGAGGACCACCACCGTCGCCACGACGGCGCCGGCGAGGACCCCCCGCCGGGCGAACTGCCGCTTCTCCTTCCGGCTCGCTCCCTCGGTGAGGGAGAGGAAGATCGGCAGCACGGTCAGCGGCCCCATGGCCACGAAGAGGGGGACGAGGACCTCGGTGAAGACCTTCAGCACGGGTGAGACGGCCTCGCGCTACTCGGGGCTCTTCCAGCCGGCGCCGTCACAGTCCTGGAGGACGACGTGGCCGTCGACCTTCAGGTTGGTCCGGGTCTCGACCTTCTCGAAGGCGTAGGCGTGCTCGGCCTTGCCGGCCAGCAGCTTCGTCTTCTGGGGGCCGTAGCGGACGACGAGCTCCTCGCCCTCGACCTTCCACCAGCACTTCTCCTCGGGGTAGCTCGCCGCGGCGCCGTCGTCCTCGATGAGCTTGTCGACGCGCAGGCAGCGGGCCCCCTCGCCGAGGTGGAGGTAGGCGCCCTCGCCCTCGTGGCACCAGACGGTCTTCGGCGCGAAGGGGCTGCCCTCGGGGGGCGGCGGCGCGGCCTGGAAGGCGGCGGCGAGCTCGGCCTCGGTGGGGCCCGCGGGCTCGGGGGCCTTCGGCTGCCAGCCCGGCACGGTGAGCAGCACCTCGACCGGCGAGGTGGCCATCTCCTTCTTCTTGCCCTCGGCGCCCACGAAGAGGTGGGTCACGCCATCCCAGCGCAGGTGCGGGCGTCCCTCGATGGTGCCGTAGGCCAGCTGGACGATCTCGGTGATCTGGCCGGAGGTGATGGTGACCCGGATCCCCGGAGGGGCGGCCTCCCAGCGGCCGATCTTGGAGATGGGGAAGGACTGGCCGGGGAGCTTCTGGCTCACCTGGGCCACGCCGCCCTGCACGATGTTCAGGTGGGCCATGGCGTCGCTCGGCGCGGTGGGCTCCCAGGCCTTGCCGACGAGGGAGGGATCGTCCGCCGGGAAGGGGGCCGCGACGAAGGGGGCCGGCGCGGGCTCGGGCGTCGGCGCGGCGGCGGCCGCCTCCGGCTCGGTGGCCCCGGCGCTCTCCTTCTTCTTCTCGGGGCAGCCGGCCGCCAGACCGAGGATCGCCAGAGTGAGGGCTCCCATCCAGACACTGCGCTTCATCTCGTCCTCCCGGAACGAAGTTGGAGCCCCTCCCCTACCGGGGCCGGGGGACGGGGGCAAGAGCCCACTGGCGCCCCCCTCGATTCACCCCCGGGGGCGTCTGAGCCTATGGTGGCTCGATGCCGGACACCATGCGCATCCACCGCCGCTGCGGGGTGATCGTTCCCAGCACCGAGAAGGAGTGCGCCCGCTGCCGGGAGAGCTACCGGGAGAGCTGGGCCGCGATCCCCCGGAACGAGGCGCAGCTCTACTGGGCGCGCCTCGAGGGCCGGCTGCGCTGCACCTCCTGCGAGAACCCGGTCCCGATCAACGAGCTGGCGACCACCTCCCACACCGCCTGCCCCAGCTGCGGGCGGCCGGTCGACTTCCCGGAGGACTACTGGAAGGACTGGCTGGAGGCGGCCCGGATGGCCGCCGATCTCTGCGGACCGGAGCGGGACGCCATCGATCCCGAGGTCTGGGCGAGCCTGAAGAAGAGCGACCGCGACCGCCACGAGGTCTTCGACGCGATCGGCAAGACCGGCGCGGTGGTCGCCTACAGCTCCGTGACCCTCGGAGGGAGCAGCGAGTCCTGGGAGGTCGGCCCGGGCCACCCCTGCTGCGAGGGCTGCTCCCAGCCCCTGCAGGTGAGCCTGGAGGGAGAGGTCGTCACCCTCGCCTGCGAGGGCTGCGGCACCTCCCACCGCTACGCCCTGCCCGCCTCGCCCCACCGCATCGCGGGGCTGGTGGGGGTGGTCGCGCCGGCCCACCTGGAGGGCGCGGCCACGGTGAAGGCGGAGCCCGGCGAGGGTGAGGAGCTGAAGGTCCTGCGCTGCCCCAACTGCTCGGGCGCGCTCAGCGTCCCGGAGGGCGACGCGCCCTACTTCCCCTGCCCCTTCTGCCAGGCGAGCTGCTACCTGCCCACGCGCCTGCGCGAGGGCAGCGCCGCCGCCGTGCTCACCGAGCCCTGGTGGGCCCTCTTCCAGGGCCCCTCGCCCGAGCAGGAGAGCCTGCACGAGAAGGCGCGGGCCCACGCCGCCCGCCGGGCCGAGAAGGAGAAGAAGCGCCTGGCGCGAGAGGCCCAGCAGAAGGCCGAGTCGAAGGAGCGCAAGCGGCAGAAGCACGAGGCCGAGGCCGCGGCGGCGGCGAAGACTCGCCTGGGCCTGGTGGCGTTGGGGGTGGCGGTCGCCCTCATCGTCGGGACAACGCTCCTCTTCCTGGTGGGGTAGACGATGAGCATCGATCGAGAGGCAGCCTGGGCCAGGCTCTGCGAGTGGACGGAAGGGGCGCCCCTGCGCGGGCACGCCCGGGCGGTCGAGCTCTCGATGCGCGCCGCGGCGCTGCGCTTCGGCGAGGGGGAGCAGGACGTCGAGCGCTGGGGCATCGCCGGCCTCCTCCACGACGCCGACTACGAGAGGTGGCCCGAGGAGCACCCGCAGCGGATCGTCGCCTGGCTGCGCGAGCAGGGCGAGGAGGCGATCGCCCACGCCGTCTCGGCCCACTACACGAGGTGGGGCGTCCCCCACGAGAGCCCGCTCGACCGCGCCCTCCTCGCCTGCGACGAGCTGACGGGCTTCGTGGTGGCCTCCTGCCTGGTGCGCCCCGAGGGGGTGACCACCCTGACGCCCAAGAGCGTGAAGAAGAAGCTCAAGGACCGGCGCTTCGCCGCCGGCGTGGATCGGGACGAGGTGAACGCCGGCGCCGCGCTGCTCGGGGTCGAGCTCGGTGAGCTGATCCAGCTGATCATCGATGCCCTGAAGCCCCACGCCGAGGAGCTGGGGATCGGGCCGCGGACCTAGAGGAGAGGGCGCCGGGGGGACGATGGCATCCGACGAGACGAAGCCCGAGGGCGAGACCGCCGCCGAGGTGCCGGAGGCGAAGGAGGCCGCGGCCGAGACGGCGGCCCCCGACGAGACCCGCGACGAGCGCCGCCCGGCGGAGGGCTCGCCCGGCGCCCGCGAGGAGCGCGCCACCGAGGCAAGCGAGAGCGTGCCGGACCGGGAGGCGGGCCGCGAGCGCGGCTTCACGGCGATGACCACCAAGCGCCGCTACGCCTTCCTGCGCGAGCACGCCCGGGGCGGGCTGGGCGAGGTCTCGGTCGCCCTCGATCTGGAGCTCGACCGGGAGGTGGCCCTCAAGGAGCTCTCGGACCGCCACGCCCGCAACCCGCAGCTGCGCGACCGCTTCCTCCTGGAGGCCAAGATCACCGGCGGCCTGGAGCACCCGGGGATCGTGCCCATCTACGGCCTGGGCACCTACCGGGACGGCCGGCCCTACTACGCCATGCGCCTGGTCCGGGGTGACTCCCTCCAGGAGGCGATCGAGGCCCTGCACGAGCAGGAGCCGCCCCTCTCCTTCGACGAGAAGAGCGCCATGCGGCGTCGCCTGATCCGCCGCTTCATCTCGGTCTGCGAGGCCATCGCCTACGCCCACTCCCGCGGCGTCCTCCACCGGGACATCAAGCCGGCCAACATCATGCTCGGCCCCTACGGCGAGACGCTGGTGGTGGACTGGGGCCTGGCGAAGATCGCCGACGGTGTCGACAACCTCGAGAGGCACCTCGATCCGGAGCAGCCCGATCCGATGGCGATGCTCGACGAGGCCCACCCCACCGACACCCTGCAGGGCGTCACCCTGGGCACCCCGGCCTTCATGAGCCCGGAGCAGGCCCTCGGCCTCCACGATCAGCTGGGCCCGGCCAGCGACGTCTTCGGCCTGGGCGCCACCCTCTACACCCTGCTCACCGGCCGGCTCCCCTACGACGACTCCGACGCCCCCGGGCCGGGCGCGCCTGCCGACCCCGACGATCTCACCGCCGTCACCGAGGCCGGCGCCCTGGCGCGAGCCCGCAAGGCGGACTTCGCCCGCCCCCGCACCCTCGACCGCAGCATCCCCCCGGCCCTGGAGTCGATCTGCCTGAAGGCGATGGCCGAGCGGATCCCGGATCGCTACGCCTCGGCGCGGGGGCTGGCCGACGATCTCGAGCGCTGGCTCTCCGGCGAGCCGGTGCTCGCCCACCACGAGAACCTCCTCGAGCGCGTGCGCCGGGTCCTGCGCCGGCGGCGGACCCTGGCCCTGGTCGCCCTGGCCACCTTCGTCGGCAGCATGGCGGTGGCGCTGGTGGCCCAGCAGGAGATCCGGCGGATCACGAACCCGCCCCTCGAGGCTCGCCTGGTCGACGCCGGCCTGGTCCTGCTGGAGCGTGACGCCGACGACGACGCCGAGCCCCTCTTCCGCGAGGCGCGCGACTGGCAGCGGCAACGCGCCGCCGCCGACCCCACGGATCCGCTGGGTGCCACCGTGGGCCTGGCGCTGGCGCTGCACCGCCTCGGCCGGAGCGACGAGGGCGTCGCCCTCCTGCGGGAGCTGGTGCAGGCGCGGCGGCAGCACCTGGGCCCGGGCGCCTTCCTCACCGCCAGCGCCGAGAGCGCCCTGGGCGAGCTGCTCCTCTCCACCGGCGAGGTGGAGGAGGCCCGCCAGCTCATCGAGCGCAGCCACGTGATCCTCGAGCGCGGCCGCGCGGACGCGCCCCACATCCACCGCTGGTCGATGGAGCGGATGCGGCTGCTGCGGGCCGCCGCCGGAGAGCCCGACGCGAGGTAGTGGGCGTTGGAGCGTCGGGCGGAGGCGCTCTATGCTGGGTGGATGATTCGTTTCGGGAGGACGATGCTCTTGCTGCTCGCCTGCCTGCTGCCGCTCGCGGCGGCGGGCGCCGAGCCCACGAAGATCGCGGTGCTCGACATCCGGGCCAAGGGCGCGGTCGACCCCAGCCAGGTGGAGGGGCTCTCCTCGCTCCTGGCCTCGGAGGTCGCCGACCTCGGGCGCTTCACGGTGATCACCAGCGACGACATGCAGGAGATGCTCGGCTTCGAGGCCAAGCAGCAGCTGCTGGGCTGCACCGAGGGCACCAGCTGCCTGGCCGAGATCGGCGGCGCCCTGGGCGTGGACTACCTCCTCTCCACCGAGGTCTCCCAGGTGGGCCCGACCTGGCTGCTCACCCTGGTGCTCCTCGACGTGAGCGAGGCCAAGGCCGCCGCCCGTGACACCCGCAAGACGAGCGAGGCGGAGCTGGTCGACGCCTCGACGAAGATGGTCCGGAAGATCCTGGCCGACGTGGGCCACGCCGCCCCCGCGGGCGAGGGCGAGGGCGAGGTCGCCTCCGATCCCGCGGCCGGCGAGGAGCCCGCGGAGGAGCCCGCGGAGGAGCCCGCGGAGGAGCCCGCGAGCACGGCGGTCGCCGCCGGCGCCCCGGGCGCCTGGCACCTCGACGCGGAGCTGGGCACCCGCCTCCCCTTCGACGCGGGCCTCGGGGTGCAGCTCGAGCTGCCCCTGCGCTTCCAGGTCCGCCTCGGCTTCGGCCTCGTGCCGGGCCCCTACACCCGCTTCATCGCCAAGTTCTCCCTCGACGGTGACCCGCCCGAGCGCTACGAGGTGATGGAGACCACCCTCCAGGGTCAGTACCTCTTCCACGTCTCGGCGGGCTGGCGGCCGCTCGACTCGAAGGGCCTCGAGGTGATGGTGGGCTGGAGCTACCTCTCCGGTCCGGACCGCTCGCTCCCTCTCTCCCAGCTGCTGCGCGCCTACCCGAGCCTGGGCCCCTCCCTGCCCGCCCAGCTGGCCGGCGCGCAGGTGAACGTCGAGGTGCAGGCCGAGAGCGGTCACCTGCTCACCCTCCAGGCGGGCTGGCGCATCGCCCTCGGTGACTTCTTCCTGCGGCCGACCCTGGGCTTCACCAGGCTGCTCGCCGGCCGGCCGGATCTCGATCACCCCGGCGACGATCTCGAGCTCACCTGGCAGTGGCGCCACGACGCCGAGAGCCTGATGGACGACGACTACGATCGGATCCGGGTCTTCCATCTGGGCCTGGGCCTCGGCTACCGCGCCTTCTAGGCGGTGGACCGCGCCCTGCTCAGCGCTCGAAGAGCAGCGTGACCCAGGTGGTGTGGTCCCGGCCCAGCGCGTCCCGGGAGTGCTCCCGGCGCAGCTCGCGCAGGCCCCTCGGCGCGAGCAGCGCGGCCAGCGCGTCGGCGCGCAGGCCCGAGAAGAGACGATCGAAGCGATCGCGGCGCTGATCGTCGACCGGGCGATCGACGGGCAGGGAGATCAGCAGCCGCCCCTCGGGGGCCAGCAGGCGGGCGAGGGTCTTCGCCGCGGCCGGCAGATCCTCCAGGGGCAGGTGCTGCAGCACCGCCGAGCAGAGCAGGCCCTCGAAGGGCTCCTCCAGCAGCTCGTCCGGGAGGTCCTCCGGGAGGCTGCCGGCGAAGAGGCGCCCCTCCAGCCGGGGGTGTCGCTCGAGGGCGCAGCGGCGCAGCTCCTCCGAGGGCTCGAGGCCGAAGGCGTCCCAGCCTCCCTCGAGGAGCAGGGCGAGGTCGCGGCCCGAGCCGGTGCCCAGATCGAAGACCCGCGCGAAGGGGGGGAAGGCCTCGGCGAAGAAGGCCTCCGAGGGGCTCTCGATGGAGTGGTGCTGCTCGGCGACGCTCTTCGCGTTGGCGGCGTAGAAGGCCTGGGTGCGCTCATCGACCATCGTGAGCCCTCCTTCAGGGTGCCAGGGTCGAGCCGACCAGCACCCCGTCGGCGAAGTAGGCGCCGGTGGGTCCAGCCGGCAGCAGGTCCCAGGTCGCCTCGCCCTCGAAGGCGGCCTCTCGCAGCTCGACGATCCGCGCGCCGTCGAGCACCTCGCCGGCGACCAGCCCGCCGAGCAGACGGAAGTCCGCCGTCGGGTGCCCCGGCGAGGCCCTCGGGCACCACCGCCGCCTCGACCCCCGCCGCCGGCGTGGGCGCCTCCTCGGTCGCCGGACACCCGGCCAGCGAGAGGATCCCGAGCAGCAGGAGAGGAAGCCCCCGACTCACCCCCCGATGGTAGCACCCCGGGAACTTCTAGACCCCCTCGCCCCCCAGCTTCACCCGCAGGGACCCTGTCAGCTCCGGAGGCAGGGTCGCCGCGACCTTCCGGGCCAGGCTCCGCAGCGAGAGCCGGTTGGGGCAGCGCTGCTCGGCCTGATGATCCACGCAGGAGCAGAGCGCCTCGACCTCGGCCGGCGTCAGCTGGAGGGAGAGCCCCCGGGTGAGCCCGCTGAAGTTCAGGTTCATCACCCGCCAGCGGACGTTCCGGCCCTCGCGTTCCTGCACCAGGGGGACGCCCGCGCGATCGAGGACCTCGAGGTCCCGGTAGACGGTCCTCACCGAGACGCCGAGCAACTCGGCCAGGTCCTGGACGGTCTGGCCGCTCTTCTTCTCGAGCAGGGTCAGCAGGATCTTCCACTGTCTCGTGAACTGATCGCCTCGCATCGTCTCTCCCCCCCCCCCGGCGCGATGGATGCAAACCTAGACGACTCCCGTGTCAGAAGCGGTCAGTCCTCGCGAACCTCCTTGCTCTTTCGGGTGCGGCTGCGGGCGGCCATCTCCCGCCTCCCCCGGACGCGCCGCTCCCGGGGCGGGGGCGCGTAGCGGCGCAGCAGCTCGCGGGCCTCCTCGGCGAAGGCCTTCACCAGGGCGGCGGGCTTCACCACGGTGAGGGCGGGGCCGAAGCCGCGCAGCCAGGCCCGCAGCTCGGGGGTGTCCACCACGTCGAGGTGCAGCTCGACGCCCCCCTCGTGCTGGCGCAGCTCCTGGGAGGGGTGCCAGCGCCGCTCTCGCGCCAGGTGGGCGATGCCCTCGTCGAGCATGGCGACGAGGTGGATGCGATGACCGCCTCGATAGATCGCGAAGGCGTCCGCGAAGTAGGCGTCGAGATCGAAGCCCCCCTTGGGCTCGAAGCGCTCCTCGAGGATCTCGACCTTCTGGATCCGATCCACCAGGAAGGTGCGCACCTCTCCGCGCTTCGCGTCGTCGGCGATGAGGTAGAGCCCGCCGTCGTGGAGGTGCAGCCGCAGGGGCTCGACCAGCCGCGGGCCGGGCTTCTTCTTCCCGGGGGTGGCGTAGATCATCATCAGCCGCCGCCGCTCGCAGAGGGCGCGCCCCACCGTGGCCACGACGCCGGGCCGGGTCGCCGAGCCGCTGCGGCCACGCTCGGAGGCGCTGACCACCTCGAGGTGCTCGCGCAGCCGCTCGAGGAGCTTGCCGGGCACCGCGGCCCGCACCTTCTCCAGGGCCGCGCGCAGCCCCTCGGACCAGGGGTCGCTGCCCCGGGCGTCGAGGAAGTCCCCGGCCACGTGGAGCGCCACCACCTCGTCGAGGGTCAGCGGGACGCCCTTGCTCCAGGGGCAGTCCCCGGCGAGCCGCCAGGAGACCTCGGCGCCGTCGCGCTCGGCGACCATCGGCACGCCCACGTCCTGGAGCACCTCGAGGTCCCGGTAGACCGTCCGCACCGAGACCTTCAGCTCGGCGGAGAGCTCCCCCACCGTCGCGCCGGTGCGCCGCTTCTCGAGCATGGCCAGGAGCTTCCACTGCCGGGTGAGCTGATCGCCACGCATCGCCTCACGCTCCCTTCCGCTGCCGGCCCGCCGTGTCCGCCGCGAAGCGGAAGCGCAGGGCCAGGTTCACGCCGACCGAGAAGGGGTCGCTGAAGACGGCGATCGTCTCGCCGGCCGCGCTCTCCTCGAAGGTGGTCCGGTTGCCGTTCTGCCGCACGAAGACCTGGGCGCCGAGGACCAGGGCCTCGTCGATGAACCAGAGGGTCTCGACCCGGGCGTCGAGCTGGGGCACCGCGTCCTCTCCCAGGGGCAGGATCGTCAGCTCACCGGGTCCCCGGACGATCACCCGCCGCTGCCCGGTGAGGACGGGAGAGGGGTTCGGCCCACTCGAGACGGCGTCGACCCGCACCTGGGCCGGGCGCCACACCCCGGCGGCGAGGCCGAGGTGGAGGCGCCCGCCGGCGAGAGAGCGGCCGAGCGCCAGGTGGCCCCGCTGCCCCGCCCGCGGATGCATCGAGGCATCGAGGGCCACGAAGGGCAGGAGGCTCGGCACCGTCTCGGTGATGAAGGGAACGCTGCGGCCGAGGTAGCCCAGCTCCAGGCTCCAGCCGGCGAGCCCACCCCGGGCCACCGCGGCGAGCGCCCAGCCGGCCTGCCAGCGCGTCGCGCCGTAGTCACTCGTGTCCTCCAGATACTGCTGCAGCCACGAGCCCTCGAGGCGAAGATCCCACCAGCCGACGCCGTCGAGAGGCGGCCGGTCGAAGAAGCCATCGGTCAGCGCCGGCTCGGCGACCAGCGGCAGCCGCTCGCCCCGCGGCGACGCGAGGCCCAGGGAGCTCCACTGCAGACCCAGGCTGAAGCCGCGCACCGCGGTGCCCTGACCTCGCACCGCCTCGCGGACCAGGGTCGGAGGAGCGAGGCTGTGGCCGGCCCCCACGTGGACTCGCAGCTGCTCGGTGGGCCGCAGCGCACCGCCGAGGAAGAGCTGGTAGGAGCCCCGCTTCTCGACGCTCGACTCAGTCGCCGTCTCGATCGTCTTGTCGATGACCGCGCCCCGCAAGGAGGTGAAGACCTCGTACCAGCGGCCGTGGTGGGAGAGCTCGAGCAGGGGCGCGTCGCCCCAACCCCGGAAGGAGTGGCCCAGCCAGGTGGTGGCCAGCCCCTCGGCCGGACCCTCGCGGGGGGAGCCGAAGGGCAGGAGCTCCAGCGCGAGGCGGCCCTGCCAGAGCGGCCAGCCCAGGCGCAGGCGCGAGCCGCGGTCGCGCGCCTGCACGACGCCGCCCTGCCAGCTCGTGTCGAGGCTCAGGCCCACCACGAGCTCGAGCCGCCCCTGACCCGGCAGCCCGGTCTCCAGCCCGCCCGCCAGCTGGATCCCCCGGGACCAGGCGAGATCGCCGGCGAGGAGATCGTCCATCACGAGCCGCTCGGGCGGCGCGAAGAGCAGCCCGCCCACCGGCGCCGCGCTGGGCAGGACCGGCGCGCTCTCACTCCGGG
This sequence comes from Deltaproteobacteria bacterium, assembly GCA_029210625.1. Lineage (NCBI taxonomy): Bacteria > Pseudomonadati > Myxococcota > Myxococcia > Deltaproteobacteria bacterium. The sequence continues at coordinate 29,730 of JARGFU010000040.1, forward strand.
TGGGATCGTCCGGGTGCTCGAGATCCGGCACCGACGCCGAGAGAGAGCCGCGGGCGTCCACCCACGCATCGAGGTCGAGCGCCGCGCGCGCACCGCCGGGCTGCAGCGCCGTCAGCGCCGCCACCATCCATCCGAGCTTTCTCATCCCCCCAGATCCTCCATCGGTCGGCGCCGCGTGGGTGCCGTGGGTCCGGGAGGAATATATCAGGGTTTTCCCCCATCGAGGTCCCCGGGATGTCGATTCAGAGGCAGAGGCCGGGCATCCCCATCCGGGCCCAGCGCAGCTGACACTCCTGCCAGGCGGGGCAGGAGGGCTCCTCGGGGTCGCACATCTGCGCGCAGATGCGCCGGCCCACCTCACAGGTGCTGCCCTTGGTGCAGTCGGGCGAGGTTAGGCAGCGCTGGCCGTTGGCGGTGGTGCCGGCGGGCAGGCAGTGGGGATAGCCCAGGCCGTCTCCCGGCGGGTAGCAGCCATCCCCGGGATCCGGGCAGTCCTGCCGGATCATATCGCACTCGCCCCAGCGGCAGAGGCCCGTGGCGGGATCGCGGAAGTACTCGTAGGCCGTGCAGTAGCAGAGCCCATCGCTGCCGCAGCGGCCGACCTCCGGCTCCCAGTCGTGGGTGGAGCAGGTGAGATCGTCACCGAAGGTGCAGCCGACGAGGCCGCCGTCCTCGCCGCCATCGAGCCCCGCGTCCAGCTCGCCGCCGTCCTCGCCGCCGTCCTCTCCCCGGGGCGGCAGCTCGGTCACCGAGCAGCCGACGAAGAGGGTGAAGAGCGCGAGCAGCACCGGGAGGCGAGCGGGAGAGTTCATTGCTCCGGAAATCTAGCCGCCGGCCGGCTGGCCGCCCAGACCCGAAGTAAAGGGCAGAGTGAGCCCTCGCCGCGGCCGGAGCGCAGGGGGCGGCCGACCCCCTCGCCTTCCCGACGAGGCAGTGAGCTAGGGCGCGAGCTTCCCGCTCTCGGAGAGCGCGGCCTCGATCCTCGGATCTCCCCGGGGATCGAGGGCGGGGTCCATCCCCGGCTCCAGGTAGAAGGCGTCCCCGCCGAGGTTCTCCATGCGGATCACCGGCCCCCGGAAGACGAGGGAGGAGAGGTCGGTCCAGAAGGCGCCCAGGTAGATCCGCTCACCGTCGGCGATCCCCACGAAGGGCAGGCCACCCACCCCCACCACCGGGAGCCTCCGGGCGAACTCGGAGGGATCATCCCAACCATGGGGGAAGATCGCGTGATCGCTCCAGTCGTACCACTCCATGGTGCCGATGGAGATGATGGGGTTCTCCTGGAGCTCGAGTTGCTCGAGGGGGAGGCCCTGCACCTCCACCGCGCCGAGGTCGAGATCCCGCAGCAGGTGGAGCGCGAAGCGCCGCTCCCAGCTCCAGGGAGCGACCACCGCCTCGTCGATCCACAGGCTGGCCGGCTCACCCCAGAGCTCGAACTTCCCGCAGAGGCTGACGTGGGCCGGCGAGTCCCACTCCCTGGGCTGCTCCCGCCGCACGGAGAGCACCCCCGAGACCGGCGCGTTGATCTGGCCGTTGTCGAGCAGGACGGTGACCTCGTAGGTCTGCTGGGCGGTCTCCAGATCGAAGGTGCCCTCGGTGAAGCCGCCCCAGCCGCGCACCATCAGGGTGAGCACCCGCCCCAGGGCGTCGGTGGTGTGGAGGATCAACCAGGCGCCGTCGCAGCAGCCCATGGCCAGCGGCGAGGAGGTCACCGGCAGGGGCCGCACCCGGGTCTGACCGAGGCGCAGGCTGCTCGGACCCGTGCAGGTCTCCGGTCCGCCGCCGTCGGGCGCGCCGCCGTCACGACCGGCGTCCGGGACGCCCGCGTCGAAGCCCGCGTCGAGGCCGCCGTCGTCTCGCTCTCCACCATCCTCCGGCGCTCCCGAGTCGAGGAGCTCGGCTCCGTGGGGCAGCGCGCGGGAGCAGCCGGCGGCGCCGGAGAGGAGCGCGCAGGCGAGGAGGAGCGAGAACTGCGGGCGGCACATGGTTCCCCGGAGGATAGCGAGCCCCACCCGGAGCGACTATGGGTGCGGGCATGATCGATGTCCTGCACCACAACAAGAGGGCCTGGAACGCCGAGGTCGAGAAGGGCAACGAGTGGACCCGGCCGGTCACCCCCGAGGTGATCGCCGCCGCGCGGGCGGGGGAGTGGTCCATCGTGCTCACCCCGACGAAGGCGGTGCCGCGCGACTGGTTCCCCGGGACGCTGGAGGGCTGCGAGCTCCTCGGCCTCGCCTCGGGCGGCGGGCAGCAGTGTCCCGTCCTCGCCGCCGCCGGCGCGCGGGTGACGGTGATCGACAACTCCCCCGCTCAGCTCCAGCGCGACCGGGAGGTCGCAAAGCGAGAGGGCCTCTCGATCCGCTGCGAGGAGGGCGACATGGCCGACCTCTCCCGCTTCGCCGACGAGAGCTTCGACCTCATCGTCCACCCGATCTCCAACTGCTTCGTCCCCGACGTGCTCCCGGTCTGGCGGGAGGCCTTCCGGGTGCTGAAGCCCGGGGGCGCCCTCCTCGCCGGCTTCAACAACCCGGTGATCTACCTCTTCGATCTCGAGGCCTACGAGCGGGGCGAGCTCATCGTGCGTCACCGGCTGCCCTACTCGGACCTCGACCTGCCGCCGGAGGAGCAGCGCCGCTTCACGGAAGGGGCCGAGCCCCTCGAGTTCGGGCACACCCTCGAGGATCAGCTCGGCGGTCAGCTCGCCGCGGGCTTCCAGCTCACCGCCCTCTACGAGGATCGCTGGGCGCTCGGCCGCGAGGATCCCCTCGACGCCCACCTCCCTCTCTTCCTCGCCACCCGGGCCCTGAAGCCCGCTTGACGCCGCCGGCGAGACCTCCTATATTCCGAACGGTGTTCGGAAAGAAGATGAGAGCTTGAGCCCCCGCCGCAAGAAGCCCGACCCCGAGAAGGTCCGCGAGGAGATCCTCGCCGCGGCGCGGGCGCAGGTCTCCGAGGGGGGCCCCGAGGGCCTCTCGCTGCGCGGGGTGGCCCGGGCGGTGGGCTACAGCCCGGCGGGCCTCTACGAGTACTTCGACTCGCGGGACGCCATCCTCGAGGCCCTCGCCCGGCGCGCCTCGGCCTCCCTGACCCGGGCCTTCATCGAGGGGCGGGGCAAGGCCCCCGACGAACCCCCGCTGGTGGCCCTCGGGCTCGCCTACCTGCGCTTCTCCCGGGAGAACCGGGAGGACTTCGCCCTCCTCTTCCAGCGCCTGCGCTCCACCCGCCGGGGTCTCGAGGCGCCGGTGGGCACCGACTCCTCCTACGCCCTGCTGCGCGCGGCGGTGGAGGAGGCCCGGGAGGCGGGCACCCTCGACGGGGCCGCCGATCCCGACGCCGTCGCCTACGCCTTCTGGTCCCTGGCCCACGGCATGGCCACCCTCCAGGCCGGCCACCTGCAGGGCTTCGACGCCGACTTCGAGGCGGCCGACCGGGCCGCCCTGCGCGCCCTGCTGGCCGGCTTCTCCGCCTGATCCTTTTTTTGTTCTAACCCCGAACGGTGTTCGGAAAAAACACGGGAGCAAGACCATGAGACGAGAGCACCTCCTCCTTCCCCTGGGCATCACCCTCCTGGCCGCCGCCCACCTGCGCTGGGGCGTCGATCTGATCGCCTGGCTCGCGCCGGTGCCCCTCGGCCTCCTCCACGCGCCGGCCTACCTGCTGGTGGAGCCGGCGCGGCGGGCTACACCCAGCTCCACTCCCCGGTCCTGCTGCAGAGCGTCTCCCTCTTCGGGATCGCGGGCCTCTCCTTCCTCGTCTCCTGGGGGGCCTCGATCCTCGCGGCGAGCCTGGCCCGGCGCCGCCTCGCCCGCCGCCCCGCGCTCACCTTCGCCGGGGTGCTCGCTGCGGCGCTCCTCTTCGGCGCCCTGCGTCTGGCCGCCGCGGGCGAGGGCGGCTACGCCCTCCTGCGCCCCACCCGCTTCGGCCTCTCCGCGGGCGTCGACGCCCACGGCCGGGTGCGCGGGCAGGCCAGCGCCTTCGACGCACCGGAGACGGTGCTGATCGTCGACCTGCCGAGGCGCGGCGTCACCACGCTCTACGCGCGGGCGCCCTTCCTCTTCCCCCTGGCCTGCGCCCTGCTCGTCCTCTCCGCGCTCCTGCGCGAGGCCTGGCGCGCCCTCCGCCGCCGGCGCGCGCTGCCCGCGGTGGCCTAGGAGAGCGCGCCCTGGAGGGGCTGGATCAGCTTCTCGTCGTCCTCGGCCACCCGGCCGACGCGGGCATCGACCGGGTAGGCCTCGAGCCCCTCGCGGGGCCCGAGGAGCGCGCCGGCCTCGTCCCGGCTGCGCTGCGGGTCGAGCCAGGCGCCGGCCTCGGACCAGGGCAGGAGGGCCGGCATCCGATCGTGGATCTCGGCGATGTCGGCGCCGGGCGCGGTGGTGAGGATCACGGCCACCGCGCCGAGCTCCTCCTCCCCATCCCAGGGGCGCCAGAGGCCCGCCATGGCGAGCGGGATCCCGTCCGGATCATGCAGGGCCATGGGCTGCTTCTTCTTCTGGCCCGGCACCTTCTTCCACTCGTAGTAGCCCCAGGCCGGGAGGATGCAGCGCTGCCAGCCGCTCTTCCAGTAGGAGCGCCCGCCCCCCAGCCACTTCTCGGCCTGGGCGTTGATCAGGAGCGAGCGGGCCCAGTCCGGCTGCACCCCCCAGCGCAGCTCGGCGAGGTGCACCTCGTCCGCGGCGCCGCCGGTGGCGCTCCCCGGGCGCAGGACCGGCACCGGGGTGGCCGGCGCCACGTTGAAGCGCGCCCGCGGCTCGACCTCGAGGTGCAGGGGCATCGAGAGGAGGTCGTGGATCTCCGCCCAGGAGAGCTCACCGGTGATGTAGCGGCCGCACATCGCCCGGCCAATCTATCCACCGCGGCGGGCGGGCGCTAATCGAGGCGAAAGACCTGCCCGCTGTCCAGCTCGAGGTGGGCCGGGACGATCCCCAGCCGCCCGGCGGCCTGGGCCTCGGCCAGCAGGCTCGAGGCGTGGCTCAGCCGGGCGGCCACCGCCCGGGCGTTGTGCACCTCGGAGGCGTGCAGGTCGGTGGGCTCCCCCTCGAGGTCCGCGGCGGCGACGCTCACCTGGTCCACCAGGGCCGAGAGGCTCGCCAGCTCGCGCACGGCCCGGTCGGAGAGGTCCTCGCGGGCGCGGGCGACGGCCGCGGCCACCGCCCCGCAGCGCGCGTGACCCAGCACCATCACCAGCGGCACCCCGAGGCTGGCCACCGCGAACTCCACGCTGCCGATCACCTCGGGTGAGACGACCGGCCCGGCGACCCGCACCACGAAGACGCGGCCGGGGTCGAGGTTGAAGAGGTGCGCGGGCTCGACCCGGGCGTCGGCGCAGGTCAGGACCACCGCGACGGGGGCCTGGGTCTCCACCGCCCGGCGCCAGGCGGCGCCCCCCGGCAGGGGCCGGGGGCGCTGCTCACCCCCGAGGAAGCGCGCGTGGCCCTCGAGGAGGGCGCGCAGGGCCTCCTCGGCCGGGGCGGGGAGCGCTCGGGAGTCCGGGCTCATGGCGGGGGGACGAAGTCTCCGGCGGGCTCGCTCGCGGGCGGGCCCGGCGGGGCTGCGGGGGGAGGCGTGGGCGCCCCGGCGCTGCCGGGGTCGGCGATGCCGAAGGCGGCGCCCGGCAAGATGGCCTCGATGACCACGTGCTGCGCGGTCACCTGGTAGACGAGGACCCGGCCGGTGCCTCCCACCGGCAGCCCGTGGCGGCCCTCGTAGGGGGCGCGCAGCACCACGGTCTCGAGGGGATAGGGGTTGCCCGAGAGCCCGCGGGCCGCGGCGCGCAGGCGGCGGCGCTCGTCGGCGTCGAGGCGCGAGAGCTCGTCGAGGGCGCTGTCGTGGAAGCTCACCTCGCGCGGGACGTTCCCGGCGGCCGAGGAGGGGGGCGCCGCGGGCGGGGCGGGCAGCGGCGCGGCGGTGGCCGGGGGCGCCATGCCGCTGGTGGAGGCCGGCAGCTCGGGCGCGGTGGCCGTGACCGGCGCCGAGGGATCGGCCGGCACGTTCAAAGGGACGGTGGCGCCGACGGTGCCCGGAGCGCCCTGCGGCTCGGGCGGGGCGGGGGGCGGCGGCGCGGCGACGATCTCCCGTGCCCCGAGGCGAGGCCGAGGTCCATCAGCGTGATGCTGAGGAACCCCTGGCTGC